>JAFXEA010000091.1 GCA_017521065.1 Kiritimatiellia bacterium
GACCAAGGCTTCGGATGAGGTGTTCAGCAGATTCTATGACGAGGCACCCGGGAAAACGACTCTTGCTGGCGAGTATTACGATTCATCGGGCATGGGGAAGACGACGCAGCTCGACTACGACCGAGGGCATTTTTCAGCAATGCGCACCCCGCTCACGTATGCCAAGGATACGTTCCGCCCCGCCATTTACAAGGGAATGATTGGTTTCGAGTACCTGAAATCGCTTTCAGACCGTCTGCACACGCGCGGCAAGATCGTGATGGCCAACGAGGCACCGAAAAACTGGTGCTGGGTCGCGCCGTTGTGCGACGTTCTGGGGCAGGAGGCCGGATGGAACCGCAAAGGAAAGTGGCGTCCGTTCTCCCGCGACGAAATGATTCTGCGGCGCATGCAGTGCGGCGCAAAGCCCTACTGCATAATCCAGAACGATGATTATGTCGCCTTTGCGCCGTACGTGAAGCGCTACATGGAGCGCTGCCTCGCGTACGGTTTCATGCCGGGCTTCTTCTCCCCGAAATCGGCGGCGGACGATTCGCATTATTTTGCGCATCCAGAATTCTATGAAAGGGACAGACCCTATTTCAAAAAATATATTCCATTATGCCGGTTGCTTTCCGAGGCCGGTTGGCGTCCGTTGAACACGCTGTTGCCGAAGGCGGCGACCGGAGATGTCAGCGCGGAGCAGTTCGGTGAGAGGTATGTGGCACTCTTCAACCATTCGTCAAAACCTGCGACAGTGAAGCTTCCTCGTGAAATGCGCGAACTTGTCACGGGGGTACCGGTCAAAGGTTCGCTGACGCTTGAGCCGGAGACCTGCCGAGTGGTTGATCTCGGGCAGTGAACTGCGGACAGTAAAGGCAATGTTCTGTCTTGACATTCTCTTGGGTCGAGCAATCTTGTCTGATATTAGCCCGCCACTCCCTCATCGACTTTCCGAAATGACGCTTGAACAGGTTTTTCAGGTGGTTGGGGTTCGCGAATCCGCATTTTGCCGATATGGCGCGGATTGAAAGGCCGGTGTCGGAAAGAAGTCTCTTGACGGATTCCAGCCTTGTGCGGGTGATGGCCTTTGAGATTGTCTCGTTCCTGAATTCCCTGAAACGCAGATCAAGAAGGGAGCGGGATACCCCCAACGCATCGGCGACATCTGAGACCTTTATGTTTTTTTCGGCGTTTGCGGAGATAAATGCTACGGCGCGGGCGATGAGTGAGGTCACGGGCGAGATCGGCTTTGCGGACTCGCGCTCCTCAATCTTCTTCGCGGTGTTTAATATGTGCGCAACCGTCGGCGTGGTGCGCCGTCGCATCATGCGGTTTAAGGTGTCCGCCGCAAGCTGGCCTTCAAGCATATGATCCGGTGCTACGCTGGTGAGCGGCGGTGTCGAAAAGTCGCAAAGAAGCGGATCGTTATCGACGCCGATCACAGCGATCTGTCCGGGCACTTTCTGCCGTGCCAGACGGCATGCCCTCAGCACATGGACGGCTCGCATGTCCCAGGCTGCCATGACCGCCGCCGGTTTTGAAAGTGATTTAAGCCACTCTGCAAGAGCTGCGATGTCTTTGTCGGAACCTGGTTCCGCGTCAGAACGGAAGGTCGATTTTTCGATATCGCGGAAGCTTCCGAGAAATCCTCGCTCCCGTGCCGCGGACCAGTCGTCGTCTTTATTTGAATGGACAAAACCTGCGGACGCGAACTTTCCGAGCATCTGAAAGTGTTGTGCGCAGAATCGGCCTATATCCTCATTGTCGTTGCGGATGCATACCGCATGAGACTTTTTCGCAAGCTTCCATTCCGAGCCGATGGCCACAAGCGGTGTTCCTGCCTTGGCGAGGAGTGCTTGAGTTTTTCTGTCCGGCTCAATCCCGGTGACAACTCCTTGACAACCCGAAACGGCGCGTTGCAGTTCGTCGGCAGACTGCACAACACGGATGTCCCAGTGGGTTTCCCTCTTGGCGTAGTCGAAGAATCCCATGAGGAAATCCCGCCATGAAGCGTCGGAAAGCTTCACCGCCACCGCAACGCTTCTGATTTTCCGGGTCGTATTCATTGTTTTCATGTCGTTGATTATATCAAAATCGTGATGTTTCTATTGTGAAAATATGTCCCGGCTTTCCCGATTTTGAATAGACATCAAATTGATGATTGTGCTATCATTTGGAGCAAAGGGTGAATAGCATCTTGCAACGAGAGGATAGAGATGAAATATGCTTCGAGACAAAAATATGCATTGATTGCCTTTTCCGTCATTGCGGGAACGGTAGCCGTTGCGGATATTGAGAGAAATGCGGACAAATTGATGTCCGAGCATCCGATGTTGCGCACTCTGCATGCAAAGCGGCTGAAAGATGTAATGCTGACGAAGCCGGATTATGTGGTTTATGTGCCGAAACAGGAGATGCATCTTTACAAGAAGACGAATCCGCAGGAGATTGGAGACCGGTACAACGACCATTTCCAGGTGCTTTATGACGACAAGCGGAAACTCTATTATGCATTCTGGACTCAGGCGTCATGGGAAGGGGCGGGGGACCATCATATCGTATTTTCCAAAAGCGCAGACGATGGCCGCACCTGGACGGAACCTGTGACGCTTGCAGGTTCGGAGCGGCGCGCCTACAAACGGTTGGGGGCGAGCTGGCAGCAGCCGATGTTGTCGAAGAGCGGTCGGCTCTATTGTTACTGGAATCAGAAAGTGCGACAGGGCGGCTGCAACGAACTGCTGTACGGATTCTATTCCGATGATGCGGGCGAATCATGGAGCGATCCTGTGCTGGTCCATTATCCGCGCCGTCCGCAGATTCCGGGATATATCGCCACGGTGAAGTCGGGTTGGATAAACTGGCAGCGTCCGTTGCGGCTTGGTGAGAACGGAAAATATTTCGTCGGTTGTTCCCGGGGGCCTGCCATCGAATTCTGGCAGTATGAGAACATTGATGATGATCCTCCTGCCGAAGACTTGAAGATTTCCTTTTTTGCGTCCGGGACGAACAGCCTTTCCCGCAGCCGCCTTGCGGAAAAAAGCGATTTCGTTCTCAGTTCCGGCGAGAGCAGATTTGAGGAGGCCGGAATCGTGAAGCTTCCCGACGGGCGGCTGTTCGCTCTTGCCCGCACTCAGGTCGGCTATCCTGTATGGAGCGTAAGCTCAAATGGCGGCAGAACCTGGACCGACCCCAAGTATCTGCGCAGGAAGGATGGCTCAGAACCATTCCTTCATCCTCGCTCGCCCTGTCCCATTTACGATTGGGTTGCGCCCGAGGCCGGAAGCGGAAAGTATTTCGCCTTTGTGCATAACAAGTTCAATTTTGAAAACAAGCGTTCGGCGTCCGGTCCGCGCGGTGCGTTGTATTTGATTGCCGGAAAGTTCAATCCCAATGCGGAGCAGCCGATAGAGTTCTCCGAGCCGAAGTTCTTTCTTGAGCGCAAGAATGCATGGAACTCGTTCTATACGAGCTACACGGTTGTAGGCGACAAGCGCATTCTATGGTATCCCGACGGGAAGCACTATCTTCTTGGACGGGAGATCGGCGAGGAGTGGTTCAAATGATCCGGTCAGCCATTCTGCTGTCGTTGATTTATCTAATCGTGCCGTCGGCAACGGCATCGGCTCTTTCCGTTCCGCTCTGGCCGGAAGGCAGGATTCCCGGCTTCAACGCCGGGCAGACTGTACCATCGCTTGAAGTGGTGCTGCCGGGAGACCGCACGAACGATGCGTTGCTTATAATAGCTCCGGGCGGAAGCTACATGAAGTGGTGCGAATGGGAAGGCAAGTGTGTCGCCTATTTCAATAAGCGCGGCATGGCAACAGCACTTCTCAAGTACCGTACGCCGCGTCCACTGGGTGCTGCGAAGCACATTTCTGCATGGCAGGATGCCCAGCGCGCCGTGCGCATTTGCCGCAGATTCGCAAAAGAATGGAAGGTGAATCCAGAGAGGATATTTTTCATGGGGTTTTCCGCAGGCGGTAATCTTACGCTCCTTGCGGCGACCTCGAGCCAGACGCCGTCATATGCAAAGGTTGACGACGTCGACGATCTGCCTTGCCATGTCAACGGGGCGATTGCCTGTTATCCTGCCTATGTGCTTTCGGATTGCAGGAACTTCGACGGTTCCAACAGGCAGAAGGGTAACGATTTAGGCCTTTTGATGGATCCGATTTTCAAGTTCGACACCAAAACCCCGCCTATGTGCTTCTTGCACGGCGATGCCGACGCACATTCTCCGATGGGGAGCGTGCGGGCATACCACAAGCTGCGCACGATGAGCATACCGGCGGAACTTCATGTGTTTTCAGAACGTAAACATGCCGATCTGCCGCGAGGTACGTGGCAGGAACTTGTATGGACATGGATAGAAAGGAATAGGAAATGAAAAGGACTATCGCGCTTTTTTCCGCTTCGGTGCTTACTGCCGCTTTTGCTGCGGAAGTGTCGTTCCCTCTCGATTCCGGCGATATCTCGCTTGAGGGAAACTGGAACGGGGTGTTTCCCGGAACCTCTGACTGTGCTGTGCTGCAACACGCCGGTCCGTACGAAATCTCCAGGAATGTCGAATTCGGGAGCATCGTATCGCTGTCCGGATCGTTGCGGATCAAGGCCGGCGAAAACGTGTGGATCACCGCCAACAATTCATCCGGCAAGGAAGGCGTGGTGATCAAAGCCAACAAAATCGAAAACGTCCTGATAGAAGGCGGCTATTATTACATGCGCAACAACGCCAACTTTATGCCGGTGTATGGACGGCATCTTGGGAGTGCCCAAAGTGGAGCCACTGCCAGACTGAATTCAGTTATGGTTACGAACGCGTATGAATTTGCAGCGACCAAACGCATTTCGGATGCTTCAGTTACCGTTACAGGTAATTCGCGCATATATGCTCGTTTCGCTAAAATATCACATCGAGACCAGAGTGCCGGAAGTCGCAATACTCTAAAAATTGAAGATGGAAGCCAGTTGCACACTGTTGAGCATTTTTTCTTCGAGTCGATAGGCAATGATGTCGACATCACTGGCATGGGTGGTTCGATTCTCAAAGTCGCAGGAAAGGATACTTTGGCTGACATCGGTCAACAACTGATAATGGGGCAATGCGGAGTGTCCGGCAGAATCGACGTGACGGATTGCGCCACGTTACAAGTCGGTTCCAGCCTTCAAGTTGGAGGTGCAGAAACTCAGTCTAGTGGATTTGGCGGTCATGCGGTAGTTTTCTCCAATTCTGCGACAGGACGGCTTAATACGGTATATATAGGGATGCGCTCCGGCGGTGGCGACAATGTTTTTACGGTTGCGTCCAATTCACATGTAACGGTCAACACCATGACCGTCGGAAATCAGGCTTCCGGAAATACACTTGTGATTGATGATGCCATGCTTGATGTTCGCAGTAAGTTACAAATCGGCAGCAGCAAAAATGTTGAGGGAACGGATAATACTGTTATTTTGCGCGGTTGCAATCCTCAGATATCCAACAGGAATGGCAGCACTCAGTGGATCTATGCTTTTAATCGGTCAAAGTTCCGTTTTGAAGTGCCGGAAGGAGGATTTGCCGATATCCCAATCAAGGGATCTCATTTTCACTGGGGTGGAGACGTTACATTTGAAGTTGAGTGCAAGAAGTTTCGCAATGCCGGTGGCGGTACTATAGTTCTTGCAGAGAGTGGAGGGAGTGCGTGGGTTGATCAAGATTCGGGAAGCAGTCAGTCAAATCTCGCAGAACGGTTTGTGGAGCTGAACAAGATCCAGCCAGAGGGGTGTTATTTTGAGATTAAGGACAAGCAGATTTTGTATCATGCTTCCTATTTGCCGCCGGTCAGAATGAGAGTCATAATCCGGTAGGGAAGGTATTCATGATGTTGTTTGCGATTCTCTTTGCGGCTTTTGTCGCCGATGTGCCGGTAAAGACCGAGGCGCCCTTGAAATTCTATCCGTCGTACGCCGGGGTGCAGGACTCCTCTCCCGGCAAAATGGTCCCGCTCAAGCCGATTAAAATACGCAAGCCGGGGCGTTTCTGGATGTTTGTCGAGTCTCCGCGCAGGATAGAGTTCACTCTCCGTCGCGAGGCTGATGCGGGTTCTGCCCTCGACAAAAAGGTTGCTCAGATGCAGTTCAACTTCATTCAAGTAGAATGTGCAGGACAGCACCGTCGCCGCTGGCCCGCGCCGGGCGAAAAGGATTTCACCTTCAAGTGGGATTCGCCGCATCCAGGGTTCTATACGCTGGATTTCGATCCCGGAAAGGCATGTTCGCTCGTGCCGGTTTCGGCGAATGTGCCGTTCGCATTGGAAACGGCGGAAGGCTTCGAACAGCTTGCTCAAGGCAAAGGATGGAATGCGCATAACCGTCCGTTAAAGGAACTGGACGATGCCGCCTCGAAAGTGAAGCTCGAAAAGCCAGTCAACATCCTCTATCTTGGCGATTCCCTTTCAGATTTCGACCGCGGTTCGAACCATGTGGATACAGTTGCTGAATATCTTGCAAAGCACAACCCCGGCAAGGTGAAGTGCTGGAATTTTGCAAAAGGAGGCGATTGCATCAGATACATAATTCAGCGCATGGACGGAAAGGGAAAGGGTGACTGGAAGGCTCGCTATGACGACCTGTGGAACCGCAAATACGATTGGGCGTTCATTCTGCTCGGGCATAACGACACAAAAACCAATCTGAAGAACGATTTCAAGGAGCCGTTCACGCCGCGCGCGCAGCAGCACGAAATGTACGATGAACTGATCCGCAGACTTCGTGCGCGAGGAATCGGGCGCATTGTACTTCTGTCGTCCACCAGTTCGAATTTTGACGTGTGCAATCATTGGGTTACTTCGCGTCTTGACCGAGCCAGAGCTTCCGGCAAAGGGATATCGCTCTTCGGTCAACCGGAGCAGATGGAAGCGTTCAACAAGGCTCTTCGGGAAATCGCCGCGCGCAACAATGTTGAATATGCCGATTTGTACGACAAGATGAAGGCGCGCGAAGATAAGCCGTTTATGCTCCGCTTCACGGACGGCGTACATCTTTCAAAGAAGGGGTATGATTTTGTGGCGGTGGAGACGTTGCGGTATCTGGCTAAAAATCCAGCCCCTAAAATTACGATGGAAAAAACGGTCGCACCAGCCGCAACGGTCAGATCGGCAAAGTGCGCGGAGAAGTCGTCTGTCCAAAAATTTCCTGAAGGTGACGCAATCAGGAACGGTTCGTTTGAAGTGCGCGGGCAGGAAAACGCTTGGACTCTGCCAAAAGGATGGCGCATATCTCGCGGCGAAGGTATGAACGGCGGCGGCGGACTGGTGTTTGAATGCAACGAGAAGCTCGAGCAACCCGCAAAAGCCGAGCAGATTTCAGATGTCGCTCCCGGTCGGATATATGATTTTGAGGCATGGGTGGATGGTGCTATCGATTGCGCGAAGGGTGCGCAGGTGGATATTCAGTTTCTTGACGCTGACGGCAAAGTGGTTTCTGGGGTGTATTCCGGCACAAGGGCGAACAACAAGGGATGGGGACGGCTTAGCGTGCGCACGAAGAGATTACCCGCCAATGTGCGTAAAGTGCGCATCCGTCCGAGTGTTCCCGCCGGGGCAAAAGGCCGGGTTTCGTTTGATGACATTTCTCTTAATCCCCACCGGGTAATGCCGGTTACAGCGCTGTGTTCGTCGCACTACCGCAACGAGGCGGGGATTGATGACGGTATCGTGACCTTCTACGCCGGGATAGATTTGGCGGATACAGGGTGTCTGAAAGATGAAGTGGATGTATTTTTCGTTTATGAAACGCCGGAAGGGAAAATCGTCCGGAAAAAGGCGGAATCCTTCAATGGCATTGATGCAAGCATCGGGATATGGCCTGCGGCGTTCATGGAGGGGCCACAGGAGATTTCAGCTGAGATTGTCGCAAAAGACGGACGCACGCTTGGGTGCCGCAAGCTGACATTCTCACGCATAAGGAGGCGTCCGCGCCGGAATGTGGCGATAGACCGCTACAGGCGCGTTACTGTCGCCGGTAAACCGTTCTTCCCTGTCGGAATATATGCAGGAACGGCAAATTCCAATATGGTCGAACGATTGGGCAGGTCTCCGTTCAATACGCTGATGGCATATCATGGACTAAACCGGCAAATGCTGGACTGGTGCCGTGAAAACGACCTGATGGCGAATGTTCATGCAGGGGATTATCAAACGTCGGAAAAAGATATCGCCAAAAAAGTTTCCGACTTGAAGAATCATCCCGCCGTTCTCGCATGGCTGGTGAACGACGAGAAGCCGGTCTCGGCACTGCCGCAGCTTAAGACTCGTTATCGTACCGTACTGGATAATGATGACGGGCATCCGACATGGGCGGTGCTGTATCAGGTGGATCAGATTCGCGAATACATCGGAACGTGTGACGTAATCGGAAGCGACCCTTATCCGGTTCCCCATGAATCGCTCTCGTGGGTGCGTAGGTCTACCGAAAAGGCCCGTAAAGGCACTTTTGGTGCGTTGTCCCTCTGGCAGACGTCGCAGATATTCGATTGGGCCGCGTACAAAACAAAGGCGGTGCCGGGAACGGACGTTTCAAAATATCGCGCTCCCACGCTTGCGGAAATGAAAGCGATGGCATGGTTGGAGATTGCCGGCGGCGCAAACGCGCTCTTTATGTATTCGTACTCGCCGTTAGAAAAGATGGATTGGCGGGATCCGTTCGAAAAGCGCTGGAAAGATGTGTGTGAATGTGCGTCGGAGATTGTGAAAATGTCATCTGTCCTGCTTTCGGTTGATGATCCTCCGCATATCAAAAACATCCCGGATCAGCTTTCGGTGCGTACGTGGCGTACGGGCGCAACGGTGCATGTTCTGGTGTGCAATGCAAGCGGAAAGACGCTTAAGACGAACCTGCCGCTCGGCGAGGGCAAGTACGAGAATATGCGCATAGTTCTCGGTGGCGGAGTCTCGATGTTGAAGAAAAATACTTTGGCGCTTGATTTTGCGCCAGAAGGCTACGCGTTCCTTTCATTCGACGGCGATAAGCCGATAGATTTTGAGGAGTTGAAATACAACAGACCGGACGCGACCGCCTATATTGATGCCGGGACGTGGGCACAACCGCTTGTGCTGGACTATGATTCGGACGGAGATCTTGATCTTGTTGCGCTTTCGAAGAGCGCTTTGACCAACGCTTTCATTTTCTATGAAAACCCCACTCCCAAAGGTGTGAAATGCAAGATGCCTGTATTCAGGAAGGGGCGCACCATTTCCACCGATGTATGCAACGGACACATCTCTTCTCAGCTTTTCGACGGCAAGTGGATTGTGACAAAGCCCGGCGGGGTGATGTGGGATCCGCGGAAACGATGGGGCAGGTTTACCGATATCCGCGGGGTGGAGTATGACCCTATCCAACGCGACACAAAGAATACGGAAAAGGCGAATTACCGGGTGTGGCGTCTCGTGGATTTTGATGGAGACGGATTGGAAGATGTTGTTATGGGTCTTGATTCGTGGACAAAGTATGGCGTTTTGAAAGGGAATGCCTACGATTCCGCCGGCGTATGGACAAATTGCTTGCTTCAGACACGCCTGTATTGGAGCAAATGTGTATCAGGTCGCGGGAAGGATGCGAAATACGCAAGGACGGAAGAACTGCTTCTTGCGGATGGCACTTCCTTTCAGACTGATGGCGATCCGAGTCCGATGTTCGAAGATTTTGATCTCGACGGAGATCTTGATATCGTATGCGGCGATTTTACCGGCGGCTTCTGGTATTTTGAAAATACAGGCTCGCGCACCGCTCCCAAATATGCGGCACGCCGCCGTTTAACTGATACACTTGACGCGGAGGTCCGCTGCGAGGTGTGCATGCAGGTTCCTCTGTCCGTCGATTGGGATGGCGACGGCGATGCTGATATTGTTGAAGGCGAGGAGGATGGGCGCATCGCCTTGATTGAAAATCTCGGAGTGAAGAATGGGGTTGTGATGTTCTCTCAGCCGCAGTATTTCCGGCAGGAGGCGGAAGATCTTGATTTCGGATGCCTTTCGACACCGTTCGGGTGCGACTGGGATGGTGATGGTGACTGGGATCTGATATGCGGTAATTCGGCAGGACGTCTGGCGTTTATTGAAAACCTTTCCGGAGCGGGTGTTTACAGGCCGAAATGGGTGGAACCTGTGTTGATGTCCGCAAGCGGCAAGACAATCAACATACGTGCCGGGATGAACGGTTCGATACAGGGGCCGGGTGAACAAAGCTGGGGATATACGGTGCCGTCGGTCGCTGACTGGGATGGAGACGGCTTCTTGGATGTGATGATGAACGACATCTGGGGGCACGTGCGGATATACCGCAATCCCGGCAGGAAAGGCACGCTTGATCTGGAAAAACCTCAACCGATAGAAGTCGAGTGGGAAGGTGCGAATCCCGAACTCGCCTGGGGGTGGGAGAAGCCCAAGGGCAAGGAACTGCTTACCCAGTGGCGTACGCGCGCACTCATGTACGACTGGAACAAGGATGGGCTTATGGACTTGATCGTGCTTGATCAGGAGGGGTATCTTGCCTGGTTTGAACGCTTCAAGAACCCTTCGGGAAAACTCTCGCTCAAGCATCCCAGGAGAGTCTTCTTGCGCGATGGGCGGATGGTTCCGCTTCTCTGGTCCAATGGTGCAGCAGGAAAGAGCGGACGGCGGCAGTTCTGCATTGCCGATTGGAACCGTGACGGCAAAGAAGATTTTCTCCTCAATGGTGGGAATGTACAGCTTTATCGCCAGATCAAAAAGACGGATGAAGGCTGGACGTTCTCCATGGGGGGCGGATTCGGAAAGCGCAAGCTTGCTGGACATCCGTCTTGTCCTACAGTTGTAGATTTTGATAACGACGGAGTTCCGGAAGTCATTGTCGGAACAGAAGACGGCCGCTTCTTCCATCATCTGAACCCCTATGCGTTCAATTGGGGAAAATGATAGGATGTGCTTTTATTGAAAACAAATAATGGTTTTGGTAGTATTTGTCTATTGAAATTCGTATGGAAAGGTCGATTGTTATGAAAAAGAAACATTCTATGCTCGCACTGCTGGTCGTATGCTTGTGTTGTTCTTCGATTCTTGAAGCTGCTAACTTTTATTGGGTGGGGGCATCCAACGATTGGTGGAACGCCGCCAGTTATTCTTCAGTCAAGGGCGGAACGGGTGGAACGCAAATGCCGGGCGCTGATGACAGGGTTGTTCTTTCCGCAAATCAGAGAGTGTATGCCGACGATTCTACGATAGCGTTTTTTTCCACCATAAAAGAGGTTGAAATTTCCGGTACGAACATTGTGGCGAATTTCAATATCACGACAAATGCCGATCTGGGATGCTATTTCAGTTCAATGGCTTTGTCTGTGCCTGGCGACGCCTTTTTTGTCAAGATGGGTCCGGGAAGGCTCACATTTGCAAAGCGGGGCGATCCGGACCTTCATAGGGTCAATGGCAAGATCGACACTTACCATTATACGATGAACATCGATCTTTGTGAGGGTGAACTTGCTTTGGAGCCTTGTATTAAGGATTCCTACCGCCACAGGTACGGAAATGTGACGGTCCGCGAAGGCGCTACCCTTTACGGAGTGGAGGGCGGCATCACATGGTTTGAAAGTCTTGCCGGCTCCGGTACCGTCACAAATTCCGTCACGACGGGGTCGCAGCTTTATGTTGTGGGCGCACGCAACGAGCCTACGGTCTTTTCCGGCGTTTTGGGTGGATTCAATTATTTCATTCCGCAGGGGAATACATGGTACACGGGAACGCAAAACACCATCGGAAGCATAATCAGGCCGGCGGGCTATACTGGTACATCCAATGTTGGTATCACGGGATTTATGACATTTGCCGGACCTAGTTCATGTCCGTCATCTTTAGGAATCGGCAATATAGACGGACGCTATTCTGCGAGACTCCTTTACCTGGGGACAACCGGAGAAACGATAGAACGCAGCGTTACCTTGTGGAATACGGCCAGTGCTCCTTTCGTGTGGGATGCCGGTGCATATGGCGGACTTGAATTTACCGGCACATTCACCGCTACTGGTGCCATCGGCGCCCAGCAGCGGCTTGTCCTGACCGGATCAAACACGGTGCCGTGCGTCGTGCGGAGCAAATTCGTCCGGAATGCTTCGTTCGGCGCATCAGGGAGTCTTTTTCACATAACCAAGCAGGGTAGCGGCACATGGAGATTCGCAGAGCCTGACGAGACGGAACTTTCCGGCGTAATCGGCGTGGAAGAGGGTGTTCTGGAGTTTGATACGCTTAGGGAAGCAGGACTGAAATCGGCGTTAGGTTCTGCAACGGAGCTTTATGCGGATCAGTGCCTTGCCGTTACGAACGGTCTGACGGCCGTTCCGTATGCGCACTTTCTTGGCGGGGATGGCACGACTGGAACATTGCGCTATCTTGGAGATGTTTCGCGCACGATAAAAAGAAGACTTGTCGCTCTCAAGGGCGACGGCCGCATCGAGGCTCCTTTTGCGCCCGCTCTCAACTGGGTAGGCGTGACAAGCCTGGGAGACGGCGTCAAAACTCTTACGGTGGATTGCAAAGAATGGCAGACAAACCGCTACGCCAATATAACCGGAAATGTAAGCGTCAGGAAATCGGGGGCGGGCGACCTTGTGCTTTCCGGCGATCTTTCGTTCAATGGCGATATCATCTCTTCAGGCGGCGGCACTCTGACCGTCAAAGACATTTCCGGATGCAAATACGAATACTACAGGCTCGCGCTGAAGGAAACGGCATATACCTCTACGAACGAAGAGTTTTCCGCTTATGGGGTTGTGAATACATCGAATTCAGCAGGAACCAAAACCCGCACTGTCATACTCAACGAATTCGGACTTTACGACGCGGCAGGGAAGAGGGTGAATATGGGAGATGCCAATTCCGGCGCGGAAAACGTTTCTCAGCTCGGTCATGGACAGATTTCGCTGGAATCGCAGGATTCCTATATCATCGCCGCGAAAAACGAGACTGTGATCTATAGTCCCTGGCGTCTGCTCGACAATGATTGTTCGGGAGGTTATAGGTTCTCCGTTTTATGGTCCGATGTGAACAAGGTTCCTAGGTTTGACGATCCGCATTCATGGGTTTCGCTTGTATATCGCATGAAACAAGGTGCGAACGATGCGGCATATTTCGACTTGAACTATCAGGTGGGTGCAGGGGATACCAATTTCGGACAGAATCCTACGGCATTTTCCCTTTACGCTTCCGCCGACGGACTCAATTATGAAGAACTGTATTCGTCCAACAATTGCGTAACGGCGTCTTTCCCGCAGCACAGTTATGCGTGGTTGTCCGACGGCTCTTCGGCATGGGCGGAGATGAGTAGCACAAAGCCGGAAAAAGTAAGCCACGCGAAGATTCGCCTTCCCCGTTCGACAGTTCAGACTTCGTACAATGTTCTTGGCAACGTTCGCTCCATTTCTGCCGATGCCGATTCAACGCTTTGCTATGAGGGGGAAGGCTCATTGGAGATTTCGGGTCTTACTGCAGATGTCTCAGGTGTGGGAATCATCAAGGGTTTCTCGTTCGCAGTCAATGGAACTCTTTATCTGACGGGCGTATCTGCTGATTCCACGGTTGTGGATATTCCAGCCAATCTTTCCGGTGTAGAGAATCTTTCGAACGCAAAGAGCTGGGAGCTTTCCATAAACGGAGGCGACGGCGCAAGATATTCGATAGCATCCGTGAC
>JAFXEA010000009.1 GCA_017521065.1 Kiritimatiellia bacterium
AAGGTGCGTGGCATCAACGTTCGAAACGAAAAAACACTTAAGCGAACGCTTCGCGAACGGAGCGAGCGCGAGGTTGGCCATGACAGGACCGAGGTCGCTGCCGCCGATGCCGATGTTGACGACATACTTGATGCGTTTGCCGGTGAAGCCGACATGCTCGCCCTTGCGGACCTTCTCAGCAAACGCGCCCATCTTTGCGAGAACGTCGCGCACGTCGGGCATCACGTCCTTCCCGTCCACGAAAACCTTCGCGTCAGGATCGCAGTTCCTGAGGGCGGTGTGCAGAACGGCACGGGCCTCGGTGCGGTTGATCTTCTCGCCCGTGAACATCTTCTCGATCTCGCTCTTGAGATCCGCCGCCTCCGCCATCTTCATGAGCGACTTCATCGCCGCCGACTCGATGCGGTTCTTCGAATAGTCGAGAGTCCAACCAGCCGCCGAAACGGTGAACTTCTCCGCACGTGCGGGGTCTTCTGCAAAAAGTTCCTTGATGGTCTTGGCCTTCGAGGCCTCCATCGCCTTGTCTAACAGTTTCTGGTCCATATTTCTCCTTGAAAATTTCTGTGCATTATATCAAAAAATCATCTACAAAACCTTATCACAATCCCCGCTCGAAAAGAGCCATTCCCATTCCGATTTTGGCGGCTGTTTGGATTCTTACTCTTTTTGTTCTGCGTGCCAAGAAAAAAGGGCCGCAGATGCGACCCTTCTTTCGATTATCCAGAGAAACCTTACTTGGCTTCCACGGGGATTATCGTGACGACCTTGCCGTCCTTGATGAATTTTACCTTGCCCTCCTTGAGAGCGAAGAGCGTGAAGTCGCGACCACAGCCGACGTTAGCGCCGGGGTGGATCTTGGTACCGCGCTGGCGCACGATGATGGATCCGGCCTTGAGAAGCTGACCATCATAAGCCTTGACGCCAAGGTACTTAGGGTTGGAATCGCGTCCGTTACGGGCTGATGCTGAAGAAGCCATCTTTAATTACCTCCTCATTAAGCAATCGCCGTGACGGTGGCGACCGTGTACTGCTGACGATGACCAACCGTACGGCGATAGCCTTTGCGGCGCTTCGCCTTGAAATTGATCGTTTTGACGCCGCGCTTGACGCCGACGACCGTAAGGGTCACCTTTGCGCCTTCAACATAGGGCGTTCCGATTTTGAGCGTCGTGCCGTCAGAAACGGCGCAGACGGTATCGAGAGCAACTTCCTTGCCCTCTTCGGCCTCGATCTTTTCAATCTCGACCGTATCTCCAACCTTGACAAGCACCTGCTTGCCGCCGGTCGCGAGTACTGCGTAGGCTTCCATTGTTTTTTTCCTTCGTTTTTCCATCTTTCCGTGAGGAGAAACCTTATCTCCTCGAAAAGAATGGTTATATATTATATCAAAAGCACCCATTCGAATCAACTATCTTCGCCACATAAAAAGTAATGACCTTACCGCTCCATTTATTTTCAGGATGATTTATCCCAAAGTTGCGCCTGTCCCCAGTAGATACTAGTCCGAAACTACGCAAAGCGGACGCGGTCCATGAAGAACGACAGGACGGCTAGTTCGTTCATGTTACGGTCGAAGGAACGCGCCATGTCCTCCACCGCTTCAACATTGCGGAACGCCTGATGTCCCGGATTCTCCCGCATTCGTTTTGCGAAGAAGTCCATAAGCGTAAAGAGGAAATCCCTGCGGTATTCACGGTAGCGCGACGATATGAGCGCGTTCTCCTCGTCTTCGGAAAGTTCAGCCCCTTCCTGCGCTGAAGCGGTCAGCTCCGAGGAAACCTCCTTCTCGGCGTGATCCTTGAGGGAGGAAAGAACATCCGCAAGACGCTCAGCGGCCACGGCCTTCTTGACGAGCCCAGCTGCGGTTGCATCCGCAAGATCAGGGTTTGAAAGGATTCCAAGCACATTCGTGCGCCACGGATCGGTAAGCTGATGTTCGTGCGCATCCGGCAGGTCAATACGCTGACAGCGGGAGACGATGGTCGGCAGAAGCTGTTCCGGCGCATCGGTAAGCAACAGAAACACTGCCTTGGACGGAGGCTCCTCCAGCGTCTTCAGAAACGCGTTCGCGCCTGCTGCGTTCAGGCGGTCCGCGCCTACAAGCACGCCTACCTTCCATCCGCCTGCAAAGGAAGTCTGGGACATCGGATCGATGAACTTCGTATGCACAGACTCCACGGACACGATGCGCGTTTTCTTCTCCGGATAGAGCCAGTGGATGTCGGGATGGGTCTTGAAGTTCTCTTCCGGCACTCCGGGGAAAAGATCCCTCAGCACCGCCATAGCCAGATCGCGTGCCATGCCGCGGATTCCTCCGACAACAAGATAACCGTGGGCAGGTCTGCCGCCCGCTATGGCCTTGGATATCAGAGCATGGGCTGAATCGAGTTCCATACGGTCTCCTCAACCTCTTCAACGCTTCCATCCGCCTGAATCACCGCAAACCTCTCAGGCTCAGTGGCGGCAAGCTCAAGGAATCCCTGCCTGAGACGGGCATGGAAACCATCGCCCGCCTTCTCCATGCGGTCCGCATCCGTGTTGGTCGCCGCCTCACGCGCACGCATACGCTTTGCCGAAACCTCCGGCGAGACGTTGAGAAGAATCGTCTTGTCCGGCTCAAGCCCGCCTGTCGTGAATGAATTGATCCGCTTTAGCTCTTCGAGGTCGAGTCCGCGTCCATAGCCCTGGTAGGCGAATGTGGAATCCGCGAACCGGTCGCACAGAACCCACGCGCCGGAAGCGAGAGCGGGACGTATTACGTTCTCCACGACCTGCGCCCTGCTTGCGATGAAAAGGAGCGTCTCGGCGCGGGAGTTCGGCGGATCGTCGGACTCTTCGCGCACGAGGGAACGTATCTTCTCAGCAAGCGCGGTACCGCCGGGTTCACGGGTAAGGAGCACTTCCTTCCCCGCCGCACGGAGCCGTTCTGCAAGAAGGCGGATCTGGGTGGACTTTCCGCACCCTTCTCCGCCTTCGAACGTTATGAAGCGTCCTGCCGTCACCGCAACAGACCTCAGGCCTTCTTCATCTGCGGGAAGAGAACGACATCGCGGATGCCATCCACACCCGTAAGAAGCATCACAAGACGGTCCACGCCGATACCGAGACCGCCGGTCGGCGGCATTCCGCATTCAAGGGCGGAGATGAAGTCCTCATCAATCTTCTCAGTATCTTCACCGGCCTGGTTCTCGAGAGCCTTGCGCTGTTCGAGCGGATTATTCTGCTCAGTGTATCCTGGGCAGAGCTCGCGTCCGCCGACGACAAACTCGAAAACGTCCACAAGCTTCGGATCGTCCTCGCATGCCTTGGCGAGCGGAACGAACTCGTGCGGAAGGCGCGTCACGAACGTGGGCTGACGGAGATTCTTCTCGATGAGCTTGTCATACACCTCGTGCGTGAGCATGAGCGTGTCGGATATTCCGTCGAGTTCAAGATTCGTTTCCGTCTCCGCGCCCTTGGCTTTTGCCTTTTCAAGCTGCGTCTCGAACGGAAGGTCGAACCAGTCGTCGCCCATCTTCTCCTTCACGAGATCCGAATATGCGACGCGGCGGTACGGAGGGGTGAAGTCGATGATTTCCTTCGCCTCCCCGTATTCGATCTTGCGCGTACCGATCACGGTGTCGCAGAGGTGCGGAATGAGACCTTCGATGATGTTCTCCATCGACTTGCGGTCGCCATACGCCTCATACACCTCAAGCACCGTGAACTCAGGGTTGTGGCTGCGGTCGATGCCTTCGTTGCGGAAGTCCTTGCCGAGCTCGAACACCTTGTTCATGCCGCCGACGATAAGACGCTTAAGATAGAGCTCCGGCGCGATGCGCAGAACCATATGCTGGTCAAGAGCGTTGAAGTGCGTCTCGAACGGCTTTGCCGCCGCACCACCGGCCTGGGACTGGAGGATAGGAGTCTCCACCTCATTGAATCCCTTGCTCCAGAGATACTTGCGCGTCTCGGCGAGAATCTTAGAACGCGTGAAGAAACGGTTGCGGGACTCGTCGTTCGTCATGAGATCGACATAGCGGCGGCGATAGCGTTCTTCCTGGTCGGTGAGACCATGGAACTTCTCCGGCGGCTGCTCAAGTGCCTTGGCGAGCAGCTCCCATTCCTTGACGACAATCGACTTCTCACCGCGCTGGGTCGTGAAGGACACGCCCTTGACGCCGATGATATCGCCAAGATGAAGCTGCTTGAATCCCGCAAAGAGACGCTCATCGAGTTCATCGCGCTTGAAAATGAGCTGAAAACGGTCGGTTCCATCGTTCATGGTGCAGAAGTTCATCTTGCCCATGCGACGGATCATCAGCAGACGGCCCGCCGCCGAAACCTCCTTGCCCTCCTCGAACTCCTCGCGGATCTTCGCGAGGTCGTCGTGCGGATAGGCGCGTCCATACGGCCTGAAACCGAGCTTTTCAAGTTCTGCCATCGCCACGAGACGGTTCTCGCGGTATTCGTTTGTCTCAACTTCCATCTTCTCTCCTTCAGAAAAACCTGACAATTATACCATATCTTACAGGCGGATATTCGCCAGACACTTGAATTCGTCTATCTCGTCCTTTGCCGGCGAAGGAGAAGATGGTGTTAACAATATCACTTTTCACCAAAACAACGTCTTCCGTTACGAAAAAACAATATCTCCATTTGCGAAACGGACAATGTGGTATAATCCTTTGACGCCGACATCATGAATACAATTCTTTATTTCCAGTCGCCATCAAAAACCAGCGCCCCCGACAAGCTTGTGGGGGTGCGCCGTTATGCCGCCATTGCAAACTGGCATGTACAGGTCTTAGAGGGAATTCCATCCCCGAAATCCATCCCGGAACTTCGCGCCTTCTGGAATCCCATCGGTGCCATCATAGAATGCGGTGGTGGATATCAGGAAATCCCCCCAGCCATTTTTGCAGAAATGCCTTGCGTCTATCTTGATCGCAACCCGCTCACCCTCCCGCCGAACGCTTCCTGCGTCAGCCACGACTCGGTCGCAACGGGACGGCTTGCGGCCAAAGAACTGCTCATCATCGGGCATCCGAATTTCGCGTATGTGCCTTATCCTCAACCCCGGTTCTGGAGCGACGACCGCGGTCAAGGCTTTCAAGAGGCGCTCAAGCTGAATGGCAAGGAGTGCATGATCTTCCCCGGCAAAGGTTCCTTGCAAAGCATCTCATGGCAGAAATCGCTCAGAAAATGGCTGGACGCCCTTCCGAAACCGTGCGCGATATTTGCCGCCAACGACAGCGTTGCGGCGGAAGTGCTAACCGCCGTCGCACAATTGAATTTCGTCGTTCCGAAAGATTTGGCGGTATGCGGTGTGGACAATTTTATGCCAATCTGCGAACACACGACACCGACATTGACAAGCATCCAGCCGGACTTCCTGCTTGCCGGCGAGCTTGCAGCACATACCCTCGACGACATTCTTCAGCACCGAGAATCAAAACTCTTTCCGGTTAGGCTCACATTCGGTCCGGCAAACATCATCCGCAGGGCATCCACCAGGACTTCAACCCATTACGATCCGGAAGTTACCGCGGCAATCGAACTGATCCGCAGACGTGCTTGCGAAGGGATTTCGTCTGCGGATGCGTTGACCGCATTCAAATGTTCGCGGCGCATGGCAGAAATACGCTTCCGCAAGATTGTCGGCCATTCAATCCTTGATGAAATTCAATCCGTCCGCCTCGAAAAGGCGAAAAGTCTCCTTGCCGGCTCCAAACTGGACATGTCGGCAATAGCCAACTTCTGCGGCTTCTCCGATGCAAAATCCTTCTGGAAATTCTTTCGTCAAAAAACCGGTGTTCCGCCATCGGAATGGCGAAACGACCAGATCTCGCGCATCTGACAGTTCTTTCGGCTGGTAACCTTGGCGGCCTTTGGGCCGTCAGTGTAGAAGTTTGCAGTTATGCTTGATGTTGCCATTTTGTACCTCACTTTCCGTTTCAGGGTATTGTACCCCTAATGAAAGAGGCGCTTGCAAAACCTCGTGCATGGGAGGGGCAGCGTCCTCGCTGCCCGCGATTTGCCGCCGCACGGGCAACGAGGACGTTGCCCCTCCCGGGTTTTG
>JAFXEA010000092.1 GCA_017521065.1 Kiritimatiellia bacterium
GCCTCGCCCATTGGTACTGCAAGGGTGTGTGGAAGTACATGGATGATCCCAAGAGCCAGCCGTTCGATCAGCACCTGCTTCTTGCCTGTGTCGCTCCTCGCGCACTGCTTCTTGAATGTTACCACAAACTGTGGTTCGATCCGAAGGGTGAGTTCCTTGCGGCAAAGGCTGCATCGCCGGTGTGGGAGTTCCTTACGGGCAAGGGGCTTGGTCTTGAAGAGATGCCGCCTGAATACTGCGACTGCGCCGTGAAACCTCCGTTCGGATTTGTTCGCCGTACTGAAAAGCATGGACTTTCTCCGTATGACTGGAAGTGGGCGCTCGATTTTGCCGACCGTGCATTTGGAGATGTTAAGTAAAGTTTAGCAGAAAAGAGTCAATACAATGAAAATTGAAAACAGACTTTTTGAGAATTTAGAAAAAGCGAGAACTTCCATTGGAAGTATCATTTCAATGAGTGATCTTATCGTGAGCGAACTTGCCGGCGATTGCGGTATGGATTTCGTTTGGATCGATGCGGAGCATGCACCGCACACCATTCAGGATGTGCAGCGTCACCTGATTGCCTTGCGCGGGACAGGGTGCGCCGGGCTTGTCCGCGTCCGCTCCTGCGACCCGATGCTCATCAAGCCGTATCTCGATATCGCTCCGGACGGTATCATCGTGCCGATGGTCAACACTCCCGAACAGGCAGAGTCCGCAGTCGCCGCGTGCCGATACCCGACGACTGGAATTCGCGGCTGTGGAGTTCGCCGTGCGGTGCGCTACGGAGCCGAGGATTTCTTTGACTATGTGAAATATTCGGAAAAGTGGCCGCTTGTGATATGCCAGATAGAGCATATCGATGCTGTGAAGAACCTTGACGCAATCCTCAAGGTGCCTGGGGTGGATTCGTTCTGCATTGGACCATGCGACCTTTCGGGATCGATGGGCATTCTCAACCAGATGAATGATCCAGAGCTCAACAAGGTCATCGATGAGGTCGCCGCCAAGATCAAGAAAGCCGGCAAGTGGCTTGGAACGGCAGCCGGTGATTTCCCGCGCTGGAAGGAACGCAGTGTGGACTGGCTTGCCGGCATCAGCGACTGGGGCGCGATGGCGGCAGGCATCCGTGCATTCAAGGCGGACTGCGATAAGGTCCGCTGATTTTCATAGGTGCAGGTTCTCTTCAAGGAGGTGAATGGATATGTCGTACTTGATTCCTTCGCATATGGGCCGAATGGCAATGGTTGGCGCAATCCTGCTGGGATTGGCCAATATCGCGGTCGCTGACATATATGTGGATGCCGGTGCGGAGCCGGATGTGGCTAACGGTACGCAGGAGCGTCCGTACGCCACCATTCAGGCTGCGGTGGACAATGCCAAAGAAGGCGATACAATCAGGGTGGCGGCAGGTGTGTATTCAGAGGGCGAACGGCAGGTCTCCAAGAAGTCTTACGCTCGTGTCTATATCTCAAAGTTGAAAAACCTTAAGATCATCGGTGCCGGGAGAGGCAAGTCGGTAATCGTAGGTTCGCGCGATCCTGCCGCCGTAGGAAGTGATGATTCCCGCGATAAATTAGTGCGATGCATGTATGTACATGCTTCCGATGGAACGGTAATTGAAGGATTTACGCTTAAAGACGGCGAAACGATTGTCGGTGACGACACTACATTAGGCAACCGCAATGGTGGCGGTCTGCTCGCTAGTTCCACTAATGTATATCTTGTGGATTGCGATGTGTTGCACTGCTGCGCCCGCACCGGTGCCGGTATCTACAAAGGCACGGCAGTGAGGTGCCGCATTGACGAGTGCTATGGACTTACCAGTATCGCTGCGCGTGAAGCTGAACTTTTCAACTGCATTGTGACTCGCAACAGAAGCGATTCCAATTCGTACGGAGTCATCAACCAGTCGAAGGTTTACAATTGCACGATAGTCGACAACGATGCCGAGTCGGCGATTTCCGCCTCCGCAAATCAGTCAGGATGCATTGTCCGAAACAGCATTGTAGCGTTAAGCGGAGAAGAGGTGAAAGCCACTGAAGGCATATCACATGATATTTCCGATTGTGTTTTGGAATCTACGGCAGAAAGGGGTGGGCTGCAGTTTTTGGCTCCGGTTTTCCATGATTACCGGCTTATAGAAAATTCAGATGCCGTAGGCGCTGGCCTTGCCTCTCATCTTTCCGGTTGTCAGTTGCCGGATGGGATAGATGTCGATCTCATGAAGGATTTCAACGGTGAGAAGATTGTTCCCGACGCTGAAGGCAGGATCAATGCCGGCGCCATACAGGCTGTCGTGACACCGGCGGGCGGTGCGCTGGTGCTTGAGAAGGGTGCATATGAAGTTAACGGATGCACCAATGTTGCACCCCAAGGCACTTATCTTTATCCTGAATCCTATCCTACTCAGTATTGTGTGCGCGTTCTGCTTAACGAAGGAGAGGAGCTCTGCCGACTTGAGCGCTACAATCCCACCACCGGCAAGGTGGATCCGGTGAACTATCCTTCTACTGTGCCGCAGCTTGACGGCAGAATGTGGCTGATGCCGCCGCTTTCTGTGGATATTGCCGTCACCAATAAAGCGATAAAGGCTGATACGGTGGTGTGGGTGGATAAAGCGATGGGGAGCGACAGTTGGGGAGAGGATGTGACCGATGCAGGTTCCGCCGCCCATCCGTACGCCTCCATCCAAAAGGCGGTAGATTTCGGCATCTCCGGGAATACGGTAATAAACGTTCTTCCGGGAAATTACGATTCAGGCGTAACCACCAATGCTGAGTTTGGTTCGTTCCGTTTGCATGTGGAAAAGGAAAACGTCAGAATTGTGGCGGTGAACGGCCCCGCCGAAACAGCAATCAGCGGTGCGCCTGATCCGGTTACGGCAAATGCAGGTACGCTTGATGCCGGATTGGGCACAAATGCCGTTAAATGCGCTTATCTTCATGGCAAGAACGTGTTCCTTCAGGGCTTTACCCTTTCTAATGGCTATACGGATGGCTCTGACTCTTCCGAAAATTTCAGGAAAGGCTCTGCCGTTATCACAAGAGCCGCGACCTCAACAAAACATGAGATACCGTTTGTGATGGATTGTGTAATATCCAATTGCCATTCGCATTTGCAGGCGGTGTTCCGTGCGAAACTGTTTCGTACGCGTTTTATCGATTGTGTGACTTGCGAAGGCTCAAGTGCGTCGCTTCTGAACAATTGCCTTTTGTGGGGGTGCTATGGCCGCGGCTGCACAATTACTTCAGGAAATACGGTCGGATACGCCAATGGAAATTCGGTGGTGTGGCAATCGACGTTTGTCGGCGCAATAAAAGACGGGAAAGTTTGCAGCAGCGGCAACACAAGCTACAATTCGATATGGGATGGCGGTAGGTATGTGAGCAGTACGTGCATATTCACCAACTCTATTGCCTATAACGCGAAGGAATACAACACGGATAAAGGGTACAGAAAGGAGGATCCGCTTTTTGTGTCTCGCGAGGACGATGGTGTGCTGCGCAGCGATTCTCCAGCGGTGGGAATGGGAGATAGGCTTGTTGATTGCGATTTCGCCGAACAGTTCTGGCGCATCGCCGGAGGTGACATAAACGGCGATCCTCTCGTGTTCACAGAAGGCAAGTGCACTGTGGGCGCATTTCAAAAGACGCGCAACCTGGTCAAGGTGAATGTTCCTCGTCCTCAAACCGGGGGTTGGGCTTTGTCGGACGAAATCGCATACGGAGAATTGATGCTGTATGAAAATGGAGATTCTTTCGATATCGTGCCAGCGGGCGGAAACCGTCCGTGCATCGGCGTGACACTTGCCGGAAAGAATTATCTCTTTACCAATCATCCAAATGAAACCATATCACTTGATTATGCCTCGTTTGCAGATGCTGATGGTGAGCTTGTGGTGAGCGGGATTTATACCACCGATTGGTATGTTGACGACGATGGTGACGATGCCAACACTGGATTCCTGCCTACGCATCCGAAAAAGACGCTTGCTACAGCGGCGGATCTGCTTCTGGGTGGTGATACTTTGTGGGTTTTTCCTGGTGTATATGATGATGGCAAGGCGTTTCATAATAATGATGTAAGCGCGTCTCGCATCGTGATTAAGAGGGATACTTCAGTAATATCCATGGCGGGTGCCGAGGCAACCATCATCAAGGGGGCATCGGCTTCATCGGAAAATTCCGATAGTGAAGGATATGGCAACGGCACCGATGCGATCCGTTGCGCCTACATCGGGTCAAACGCTCTGCTTAAGGGATTCACCCTTACTGGCGGCAGGGTGAACACAGCAGTTACCAAAGAAGCCCATCGCAATGGAGGTGCGGTATTTGGCGTAAATATCGACACCAGCTCGACGGTTTCAGATTGCATCATCTCCAACAACGTTTCGGTTCTCGGAACCGTTTTCAAGGCGGATGCACGCAATTGCATCATTGTCAGCAACATTACGACCGATGCCGGATGCGCATTGAGAAAGGCAAATGCCTACAACTGCCATATTTCCGGAAACAAGGGAAAGTCGGTCATCTCGATTTGCGGAAACATATGGGCTACCACTGTTGCCGGCGACAACAAAGCTTTAGATGGTTCCGAGATTTCGTTAGTGGCGTCGCCTGAAGTCGGGTCGATGATGTACAACTCGCTGTTCATTGGCAAAGTTTCCTTGAATCAAACCGATGCCGAAAGTTATTGCCACATGTCGAATTGCGTGTGCGCGACCGGGTCCGTTTTCAACGACAAGGCGATTACCGGCAAGGTGGCGGTTGTCGATTTTGCAACTCAACAGTTTGATGAATTCGGCATGATTCCATCTGTCGGGGCGAATGTGGCGGTGGATGCCGCCGACGAGTCTCTATGTCCAGGTTTGTATGGAGATGCTGATATGCGCGGGTTTCAGCGCAAAATGAACGGGCGCATTGACATCGGAGCATATGAGGCCGATTGGCGCGGCGTATATGCAGCGACGCTGTGTTCCGTGCCAAATGCGCTGGTTGTGGAATCGGCAGCTCCTGACGTAGTGAAGGATGGTGCAGTGTTGAAGGTTTCGTCTGGTTCGATAGAGGCGGTATGGCGCAACGACACCGGGAAAAATGTCCTTTGTGAAATTCCGGTGCGTGTGACTGGAACAGGTTTGCTGACGGTAATGCTTGATGATGCGATTTTGGGAACTGTGGTTGCGTCTGCCGGCGAGACAAAACTCAGTTTTGTGAACAATATTGAACGTCAACGGCTCGTCTTTTCCTATTCTCCAGGAGATGGGGATGAGGGCTATGCCATCATCGGTGGATTTGCAAGAAGCAGACTCAGTGGTCTTGTGTTCTCGGTTCGGTAGCTTTTACAATGCCGGTTCGGCGAAATTCATTAATAAAAATAAGGCATAAATGAGGTTAACATGAAGAAGATTGTTGTTGCAATGGGTGTTCTGGCTGCGGTATGCTGCCAGGCTGCGAAGAGCGCGAAGCCTTGGATCAAGGGTGTGACGGACAAGTCGCCGATTGAATACAAGGTCGGTGAGCAGATGACGTTCACGCTCACTCTCGAAAGGGCTGATTCGCTGCCTTCCGGATTGGATCTGGTCTGGACCCGTACCGCTGACGACGGGAAGAAGGAGACTGGCAAGGTGCCCGCGGTGGTAGGAAAGCCGTTGACGGTCAAGACCTCGTTAGACCGTCCTGGCTTTGTGCGTCTCTACGCCATTGTGAGCAATCCGGACGGTACGCCATGGTCTCCTGACGGAAAGCCTCTCAGGAAGGATCGCTCCGGCGGCTATCCCGGCGGCGTGTATTTCGACGGAGGTGCAGGAGCGGATGTTGATGCAATCCGCCAGGCCGTTCCGCCGCCAAAGGATTTTGAGGATTTCTGGAAACGTCACAAGGCTGCGCTTGCAGCGGTCTCCATGGATGGAGCCAAGTGTGAGGAGGTTTCCTGCAACAACCCCAAGGTGAAAGTGTTTATCGTATCCATTCCGTGCGCAGGGCCGAAGCCCGCAACTGGATACCTTGTTGTTCCCGCGAAGGAGGGCAAGTATCCTGCGAGGATATCGTTCCATGGCTATGGCGCAAGCTGGGGGAAGCGCGCATGGCAGATTCCCGATTGCCAGAAGGACAAGGGCAATACACTTCACTTGATTCTCAGCGCCCATGGTTTCGAATTGAATCGCGATTCGGCCTATTATGCTGCCGAACGCAAGAAAACGATGTCCAACGGCCATACCCACGCATTTGATCCAAAGCAGAACTCCGATCCCGAAACGGCGTATTTCTGCGGCATGACCTATCGTGTGATGCGCGGGCTTGAATACCTTAAGTCCCGTCCTGAATGGAATGGGAAGGATCTTATGGTCTCAGGTGCGAGCCAGGGAGGGCTTCAGGCGATCTGGGGCGCTGCGCTTGTGCCAGGTGTGACGAGTGCAATGGTTCAGGTGCCTTGGTGTTGCGATATCGGCGGCAAATCAATCGGACGAAATCACGGCGAGTGGTATGTGCCGTGGGTGGCGGGGCTTGGCTACTACGATACCGTGAACATGGCGCGTTTGATTCCGAAGTCCTGCAAGGTCGCAATCACTATGGCGGGAATCGGTGACTATACATGCCCTCCAACGGGTGTTGCGGCGTTCTACAACAATCTGACATGCCCCAAGTCGATCAAGTGGGTGCAGGGTGCAACCCACGGATACAAGCCTCCAGAACAGGAAGCCCATGTGAAGGAAAACTGATGTCATGTCTATGATGCCATTCATCATGCTCTTCGCGGCAGTTTCAGGACACAGTCCTTTAACTGCCGGATGGGAAAACAGGAATCCTGAGCGCAGAATGCCGGAACCCGCGGCAGAATTGTGGCGTGCGCCGGTCGAGAAGGGATTGGAGGTGTTTCATGTTGATTGGCGTGATGGAGCCAAAGGCAGAGTGTCTGTCGCAGATGGGGCGATTCGCATAGAAAAGAACAACGCCGCAGGAAAGGTTGTGGTAACGGCCGCTCCCTTTCCCGTCAAGCCGGGAAAGCTGGTGCAAGGGTATGCGGCGTGCTATCTTGATGGAGGTGCCGCCCCTGAGAGCGCCAAGGGCTATATCCGGCTTTGGAGCGGGAAGGAGAACCTGAACTGGGTGCGGAAACATTTCGGTTCGACAGCATCTGATTCACCTCTGTTCCTACATCTTGTAAACACTCCGAAAGGGGAATTCACCCGCAAGCTCTGCCGTACTGAAGCCGAAAAGTCAGGTATGGTGACGGCTGCAATAGTGGTGGAAGGGGCGCCCAGCGTGACTATATGGCGGGGGTGGGGCGTTGAAGATGCCACCATTGCCGACAAGACTTGGAAAAAGCGCACTTCCGATGACCGTGAGCCTCCGGACCGTTCCGGGACGATGATGGATGAAAAGGCCTTCGACGATGCATTGGCGAAGGATGTGGAGCATTCCGCAGGCATTGTGAAGACCGCGACGGGCGGTATGCTGCAGGTGGATGGCAAAACTGTGCCGCCAATTCTGTACAAGCCGATTCCGTTCGGTATGGGAGTGCCGTTCACGGGTGAGGGAAGCATATTCGAGAAGTCGGGTGTCGATCTTCAGACGGTTAATGTCCGTTTCGGCGTAGGGCATGGCCGCATCGGGTTCTGGTCGAAAGATGGCTTTGATTGCGCCGGAGCGGTTAAACGCGTCAAGGACTTTATGCGTACCGCCCCCAATTCAATGTTTTTCGTGACAATCCGTTGCGATGCATATCCCGAATATGCCGACGAGCATCCGGCCGAGAAGTGGTTGCGCCCTGACGGCACCGTTGTGTATGGTTCGTGTTCGCAAGGGCAGAAGACCGCTTCCGCAACACCCAAAAAGAATACATGGCCATGGGTGTCAAACCATTCGCTCGTATGGCGCAGGGATGTGAAGAGGCTGATGTCGGAATTCGTCGCAGAGCTGAAGCGTACGGGGCTTGCCAAGCGCATTGTGGGCATACATCTTGCCGGTTATCATGACGGACAGTTTGCGGTTCCTGTCGCGGATTTCTCCAGACCGGCGCAAGAGGCGTTCAAACTCTGGCAGAGGGAGCAATATGGCAAAGTCCGATGGGGGTCGGTGCCTTCATATCCTGAAGATCGCGAGTTCCTTTCTCCGGGTGTTGAAGATGCGCAGATCGCGTACCAGAAATTCCTGAAATGGGGACCGATGCGGATGCAGGAGGATTTTGCGCGGCATCTGAAGAAGGAGTTCGCAAAGCCGATCGTTGTCGGTCGCTGGTGCATGGTTCCTTTTGGCGGCAGTGTGATGTCCACGCTTGACTTCACACCGTTTGTCCGGTCTGACGCGCTTGATTTTCTTGTGGCGCAGCCTGTGTACCATCGTCGTGCGCCAGGCGTGGCCTGTGGAGTGCGCGTTCCTCTCGCGAGCTTCAGGACCAATGGCAAGATGTTCCTGAATGAATTTGATCTGCGCACGTGGCATGGACGCAGCGGTGCGACCGAGGCGCGCGGCATTTTCCTTTCAGAGGCGACGGATCTTCCCATGTGGAAAACGGTTCATCGCCGACTTGCTGGGCAGATGTTCGCGAACCGCATGGGCTGGTGGTATTTCGACATGTCTGACAACTGGTTCGACGAGCCGGAAATTCAGGCTGATATCGCATCCGTGCGCAAGACAGCGTCACGGCTTGTTGCAGAAAAGCCGGACGCATGGCGTCCGTCCGTGGCGGTGGTTGTGGATGAAGAGGGCCTGCTGCTCAGGAATCGTGTCGGATGCAAGCTTTCGATGCGTGAGGTGAAGAACACAGCAGAACAGCTGCAGGCGCTTGCATCGGCCTCTGTCCCGTTCGACATGCTTCTCGCTGAGGATATGCTTTCTTGCAAGGTGCGGTCAGGAGATTATAAGGCCCTTGTGATGGCCGGCTTCTACCGTATAGACCCTAAACGCGCCAGGCTCATCAGGTCCCTCAAGGCAGACGGAGCCAAACTGCTGTTCCTCGCCGATTCTGGCGCGTGTGGCGGCACTGAAGCTTGCACCGGATTTGATA
>JAFXEA010000010.1 GCA_017521065.1 Kiritimatiellia bacterium
CGAAATGACTCGTTCTCCATCTGCATGGATCATCTTCAGCGAGGCTGTGTGAGTCCTCGCGTGAACGGGTTGGCGCCGGGGCAGTCTGTATTGTTCCGCGTCTATGCCAAGGGAGAGAAACCGAAAGGGACGGTGTATTTCACAGAAAACAGGAAATGGCGGTTCCCGCTCGGTAATGTGCGCGTGAAGTTCGACAAGCCTGGCGCTGATGGATGGTGTGCCGGATATGCCGTTGTGACCGTTCCGCATGGCGCTGATGGCTTTGCCGTCCAGATGGGCGGAAACGGTGACGGTAAAATCTGGTATGACGACATAGGTGCGTATCTGCTGCGTTGATGGATCTGGTGGAAGTGATGGATCGGTGTACAAGGTTTGATGTGGCGGCATACTGCCTGACGGCAGGTGCGATGTTGTTTGGCGGTTATGTGGCATTTGCCTCCGCTGATGGGTATGTTCAGCCTCCGCCCGGACATTTCGAACGGATGATGTTCAACAATCCGGGTCTCGAGGTTGATCTTTCGCTTGGCATATGGCCGCATGTGGCGGTGTATGACTATAACCGGGACGGTAAAAACGATGTCATCGTTCGTGCGGCGGCTGTGCCAATCAGCGGATCGAAACGCCAATCGATGTGCCGTGTGTACATGAACCCTACAGAACGCAATCCTGGTATCGATGTGCCGGTTGCCGCCAGCAGATTCATGGATGGGAAGCGTCATCCGGACACAAAAGGAGTGAGCTGTCCTCATCCGCGAAAGCCCAATCCGATACGGTCTAACTTCGTAGACCTTGACACTGATGGAGTTGAGGACCTCGTCTATTCTCTTGCGGACTGGGCGCATTACGGAAAGGTGGGCCCGGCATGTCCCGTAAGCTATGACGCTTCCGGCGTGTGGACCAACGGACAGATTGAGACGTATGTGTATTTTGTCCGCAATGCCGGCACTCTTCGCGAACCGAAGTGGGAAAGTCCCGTGCCGGTTGTGTGCGAAGGGGATGAAGGAAGTGTTCTGCGCGGTCCTTGGGGTGGCCATGCGGCGATGTTCCGGGATTTCGACAATGATGGAGATATGGATTTCATCACAGGCGAGTTCGTGGACGGCTTTTGGTATTTTGAGAATGTTGCGGGGAAGGGCACGAGGCCGAGGTTCGCGAAAGGCCGGAGGGTCCGTGCGGAGGATGGATCGTTGCTCACGGTGGATCTCTGCATGTTCGATCCTGTGCTTGCCGATTACGATGGAGATGGACGTGAGGATCTTGTGGCGGTCGACGAGGATGGTCGCGCCGCAGTCTATGCTGGTACTGGCCGATTCGTTGAGGGTGCGCCTGCATTTCGCATGGGACGCGTTCTCAGGCAGCAGGCGCAGGAACTGAAGTTCGGATGTTTGGCGACACCTTTCGGATGTGACTGGGATGGAGATGGAGACTGGGATTTCATCTGCGGCAACTCCGCCGGATACATATCCTTCATCGAGAACCTTTCAGGTCCGGGCGTTGTGCGTCCGAAATGGGCGGAGCCTAAGTATCTGACCGTTCGCGGAGAGAGGATACGCACGATGGCCGGATGGACAGGATCGCCGCAAGGTCCGGCGGAACGCAAATGGGGATACTCCAGCGTGTCGGTTGGGGATTGGGATGGCGACGGAATCTTGGATGTTTTGGCGAACGACATAAATGGAGATGTCCGTATATATCGCGGGACGGTTCGTGGCGGCACCGAAGTATGTGCGGGCGCAGGTGTTGAGGTTGAATGGGACGGCAGACAGCCGGTTCCGCCGTGGGAATGGCGCGGCGATCCGGGGAAGTGTCTGCGCGCTCCGTGGCGCTCCACTGTCGAGATGTTCGACTGGAACCGTGACGGGCTTCAGGATATCGTGGCGATGGACTGCGAAGGGGTGATTGTTCTTTACGAACGCTATCGTGGGGATGGCGGACGGCTTCTGCTGAAAAGTCCCAAGCGAATTTTTATGGACGAAAAGGGCAAGCCGCTCTGCTTCAATAGCGGGGTGCGCGGTGGAAGCGGACGCGCAAGGTTCAGGCTGACAGACTGGGATTGCGACGGTCGCGTCGATATCCTTCAGGCCGCGTTCAATGCGCGCCTTGTGCGGCAGGTTGCCGAAAAGGATGGACGGTATGTGTTCCGGTATTACAAGAAGGTCGGCGAGGAACAGCTTCAGGGGCACACCTGCTGCCCGACAACAGTTGATTTCAATGCGGATGGGATTCCTGATCTCGTGATCGCCGCAGAGGATGGATATTTCTACTACATGTCAAACAAGGGAAAATGAAATGAAGTTGAAAATGAAGATGCTAACAGCCATGATGGCGATGCTGTCGTTTGTTTCGGCTTTCGGTTCGTCGGCGCCGGCGCATGGTGACGGGAAGATGGTGTGGGGGCTGATGATGCAGCTCGGCCACAACATGTGGGGCGAGGAGCCGCTTGTCGGTGAGCCTAAGACGGAAGAGGAGAGGGACAGGTACGCCCGCGACTTCAACCGCACGGACGAGAAGCTTTGGCACGAGGTGACAGAGTACGCCGCGAAGAAGGGGGTTAACCTTCTGCTCATAGATCTTGGTGAGGGAATGGTGTATCCGAGCCATCCTGAACTCGCCGTGAAAGGTAGCTGGTCTCCGGAGAAGATGAAGGCGGAACTTGCCCGTTTGAGAGGATTGGGAATTGAGCCGATACCGAAACTCAATTTCTCCGCTTCGCACGATGCATGGCTCAAGGATTATTCGCGGAAGCTTTCCACTCCGGAGTACTATAAGGTATGTGCGGATGTGATACGTGACGTGTGCGAGATATTCGGCAAGCCGCGTCTCTTCCATCTCGGATGGGACGAAGAAAAGATTGTTGCGCAGAGCAAGTGCCGTCTTGCCGTGGTCCGTCAGGGCGATCTTTGGTGGCATGACTTCATGTTTACCGTGAATGAAGTCGAAAAGAACGGCTCAAAGGCTTGGCTCTGGAGTGATGTCAACTGGAAGCATCACAAGGAGTTCCTTGAGAAGATGCCGCATCGTGTGATGCAGTCCAACTGGCACTATTTCTTCCTGCAGTACATGGTTCGCAACGACGAGGAGATCGCCAAACGCGACTGGCCTGAGGCGTGGGCGGGCCCGCTTGGATTCCTGGAGCTTGAAGAGGCGAAGTATGACCAGATCCCTTGCGCCTCAAACTACAAGGTGCCGAAGAATCTTGAAGTGATCGTCAAGTTCGCGAAGGAGCACATCGCCCCTGAGCGCGTGAAGGGCTTTCTCATGGCGCCGTGGGCCCGCAGCTACGGAGAGAAGCACCGCGCAAAACTGTTGGAGGCCTGCGATCTTATCGAAAAGGCGCGCAGGACATGGGCGAGCGATGAGAAGGACGTCGTGATCTATGGAGCAACGCCCGCTGGAATCGCAGCGGCGGTTCAGGCGCGAAAGATGGGACTTGAGCCGATTGTCATCGAGCCTTCTGCGCACGTTGGCGGACTAACCACCGGCGGACTCGGACAGACCGATATCGGCAACAAGGGTGCGTTCGGCGGCGTCGCCAGAAAGTTCTACAAGGATATCAAGGCGCATTATGAAAAGGATTCGTCTTGGAAGTTCCAGAAGCGCAGCGAATACAGGCCGCGTGGAAGGACGTGCTGGGAGAGCGGTGAGGATTCGATGTGGACTTTTGAGCCGAGCGCGGCGCGGAAGGTGCTGGATTTCTGGATCCGGGATAACGCAATCGTTCTTTACCGCAATGAGCGTCTCGACCGGAGCGGCAAAGGAGTGGAGAAGAAGGATGGGCGTATCGTCGCCATTCGCACTGAAAGCGGAAAACGCTTTGCCGCGAAGATGTTTCTTGACTGTACGTATGAAGGCGACCTCATGGCCGCTGCCGGCGTTACGTACGCCATCGGGCGTGAGCCGAACTCGAAGTACGGCGAGACGATAAACGGCATTCAGCGCGCTCTCATGAAGAATCATCAGCTCAACAAGGGCGTCGATCCATATGTCAGGAAGGGTGATCCTTCAAGCGGGCTTCTGCCTGGCATTGAGCTTGATGTGGCGGATCCCGATGGCTCTGGCGACAGCCGTGTTCAGGCATACTGCTACCGCATGTGCCTTACCGACGATCCGCGCAACCGCATTCCGTTCAAGAAGCCGGAAGGATACCGCGAACTCGACTATGAGCTGTTGCTGCGCAACCTTGAGGCTGGTCCGCTCGACCCTTCGCATAGAGGCATGCCGTGGATCAATTCCCCAATGCCAAACCGCAAGACAGATACCAACAACCGCACGGGATTCTCTACGGATCTGATTGGAGGTGCGAGCCGCTGGCCTGAGGCGTCGTATGCCGAACGTGAGGTGATTGCGTTGAGGCACCTTAAGTATCAGCAGGGACTTATGTGGACTCTTGCGAACAGCCCCAGAGTTCCTGAAAAGATCCGTAACGAGGTTGCGCGTTGGGGTACGTGCATGGATGAGTTTGCTGGCGAGCGTGGAGACGGCTGGCAATATCAGCTCTATGTGCGCGAGGCGCGGCGCATGGTCGGCGAGTATGTAATGACAGAACACGAGTGCCGGGGCGTACGGCTTGCACCGAAGCCGATAGCCATGGCGGCATACGGCATGGATTCGCACAACTGCCGCCGGTATGTGACGAAGGATGGTTTTGTGCTCAACGAGGGCAATATCGAGGATTACAGCATGAATCCTCCGGGAATGCCGTTCAAGCGATTTCAGCCATATCCCATAGACTACGGTGCAATTGGTCCGAAACATGAGGAGTGCTCCAATCTGCTTGTGCCGGTGTGCGTGTCTGCGTCGCATATCGCATTTGGTTCAATCCGTATGGAGCCTGTGTTTTTCGCTCTTGGGCAGTCTGCCGCAACCGCCGCCGCACATGCGATTGATGACGGCTGCGCCGTTCAGGATGTCGACTACGCCAAGCTGCGGGCG
>JAFXEA010000093.1 GCA_017521065.1 Kiritimatiellia bacterium
CCCTCCCATCCTTCCAAAACAGGGTCTGTCCCCACAGGAACGCGAACCACAGTATCTGCGCAGGATGATGCCGAATGATGCGCCTTAAGTTCAAATTCTGAAAGCACATCCGCCGTATTGGTGAAATCACGACTTCCGCACCCGGCCTCTCCGACAATGACAAGCATCTTTCCCTTCCGCGATGCCTTGCGCTTCAGCGCATCGGTCTGCGCGGCGGTAATCGTCACCGGAGACCATACCACCATCAGATCGTAGTCCGGAATAGCAGGATTCTCGACATCTGCAAGATAGTGTATCGCAGGCATAACACCGCTCGTACGCCAGAGGACATTTACGCAGTCATACGTGTTTTCGCGCAAAAGCCTCGCTTTTTCGTCCGTGAATATCGCAACCTTCGGCAACGGATACTTACCAGCATTCTCCGTCGCAAACCTGTTGAGCGCAAACACCTCCTTTATGACTGGCTTCACCTTGCTGCCGTGATACCAGCTCCCAAACATGTCAAAAAGATGGAACCCTGCACCACCTGCCGCAATCACACTTCCCGCGTCACGCCGTATCTGGTTTGCAAACTCTTCAGCATCCTTCGGTATCGCGGTAGACTCCGACATCCACCCTCCGGTATGCTGGGTACGCCATGTGCGGTGATCCATTTCCTGAACGTAGATTAGATTACGCTAATTTAGAGCCGCAATCGAATTGTCCGCCGAGCATCCAAAGCCGTCAAGGGCGCGCAGATAGCCGTATCCACTCACAGTGCATATCACATCAACGCCGCCATCCTTAACAAGTTCATCAAGCGCAAGTCTTCCTGCCTGGCTCCACAGCGTGGAGGTGTACCACGTCTCAACCACGCACTTCCGGCCTAACGACTCCTTGAGCGTACGCGCAAATCCGTTTAGCGCCCTTGCAGGCCCAACCGATACGAAACGGCGGCAATCCGCAAGACGGCGTCCGAAACCTGGACGGTCATCGAACGACTGCCGTGACTTGAACTCTGCGACCGAAGGATTGCGGACTGTCTCGAACGTAACGGACGGATCGCCCCACGCCTTCTGCAGCGCCGCATTCGTGCCGTATATCTCCTTGAGATACGCGCAAAGTGCCCTGCGGTTCTCTTCGGAATAGTCGAAATGTCCATTCTGCGGACCGTACTCCCACTGAACAAACTGTCCGTCCATCCCTCCCGCCAGATGGAACCCGATCACGATGTTTCCTGCCGGTGTGGACTTCAGATATTCGCACAGTCTCATCAATCCATCCTTCACATAGTTCTGCCATTTCGCCGATGCATAGGAATACGCCCAGTTCATGCGTTTGTTCTTCGGATCGAGCGGAGTTGAATCGTATCCGCGGAACGCACCGAACGCCGAGCGTCCACGCACACCCTTTTCATTGACAAAAATTGCATCGGGATTGCGTTCAAGAAAATCCTTATCCGGATCGAGATCCACATTCACAATGACGCGGGCAGCTGGATTCGCCGCATGGATTCGCAGAAGAGTTTCCTCCACGCGCGAGAAATCGAACTCGCCGGTCTTTTCGTCGCGCACAGCCTCATCAAATGTCGCATCGAGAAATAGACGCGTCCCCCGATTGAAGGTTATGACCGTATTGCCGCCGCATTCTCCCATCAGCCTGTAATCCGTAAAACCCTTGTACTGATTCAGGGGAAACGGTTTCCCATCCACCATAAGAACGTTCCGCCCTTTCCTTGGCGCGATCTCTGCTTCAGACCTTGAAAGCTTCGCCATTTCGGAAAGAGTCCTTGCCTTGTCGACCGGCGGCGGATCTTCCTTGTCGTATATGCCTCCGTAAAGAGGAGACTTCTTCTCAGCCATCAAATATGTCTGCATCGGAGTGAACACAACGGGATTGCCGGCGCTGACAATCTCCACCCTTACAGAAACCGCACTCTTGTGAGCTGTGAAGGGCAGCTTCAGTTCATGAGGAAATCCCGTGGCACACACAAGCTGGGACGATCTCGCATCATGCTCCGCAAGCTCGCCACCATTCCTGTCCAGCTCGACAGCATAGAGCGAAATCAACGCGCCTGGTGTGAAACTCTCAGCGATGTATCCGCCCTGGATGACGTATTTCTTTCCGCCTATCACCGGATAGACACCTAGGAGATTTCTTTTTGCCTCCGGGAAACGGTCATACACGATTTTTGCCGGTGGCAGATTCGTGATGAAGGTGTTTCCCTCAATGACAGCTTCATTGCCTATGAGGTTTTCTATTTTGCCGGCATCATCACGCAACGGAGGACGGGTATAACGAATATCATTATTACGGAATGCGATCTTGCGCCCGGCTTCTAAGCGCGCAAGAGGTCCCGGTGGATCCACAATTGTATTATCCTCGAACAGGATGTCGCTGATGAAATCCTGATACTGCTCGCCGGTCTTCCATGGAAGCTGCGTAACAAGGGCGGTCGAGAATATCGGATATGATGGAGCCATGTAGCAGCAGGACTCGAAACGGTTGTTGCGCACCACTATGTTCGTCTCGCCAAGACCTTCGCACCATGTCTTCTTTCTCGCATCCGCAAGTATCCATACCGTGCGCGAACCGACACGGCGAAACACGCAATCCTCGATTGTTAGATTCGACGAGGAAAAGAGATTGCGGTTTGCCGTATCCTCAAAGATACAGTTACGCAGCAATATGTTGTCAGTTCCGTAGGCACGGTCGAAAACGAAAAGGTTCCCGTCAATGCTGTCGGGAATGTCGCGGTCGAGGAACATCATGTTTCCTTCAGCGCGGACGAATTTCGCCGTGAATCCCGTAGGCCGCCAGTCCGTTGTACGCAGTTCGAACGGGTCGCCTGGCTCGGGACGGAAATACCCTATGCCGCGGTCGGCAATCACCTCAACCATACGACTGCCACGCTTCGCGCCAAGGGCAAAACGGTCGTGGAAGTTGAGCGCGTCATCGTTGTTGAGGCGTATCTGCAGGTTTATATGCTGGGCGTATCCGCAGGAACGTGCAACATGATATCCGTCCGAAGAGCTGGACATGGGCCGTTTGTACGGGGCGTCCGGACGCGGCGAAATGCTGACGTTCTCGATCTTCCAGTATTTCTGCTTTCCGTCCACGACCATCCCCATGCCAAAACAGCTCCATATGTCAACATCCTGTATAGTCAGGTGGCGGTTGGACACCATGTTTATGCCGTTCTTCCCATAGTAATAGTGCTGAAGCCGATAGAATTCTCCGACCTTGAAATTCTTCGTGTACAAAATGTTGCATTTCGGGGTGAGCCAAGGATCATAAGTGGGGTTGTACGGTTTGCCTTCGGCTTTCACGCCAGGCCATACACGCAGACGGTTCGGGGCGAGCCATTCACTCTTCGAGCCCCAGTGCCCTTCCGAAAGACCGAAGTGCCAGCGAGGGCTGCGGGCAAAAGATGTCCTGTTGGTATCCATCACCTGCATCTTCTGCACGGGAACAGGATTGGGATAATGCGGATGCCTTTCGAAGTCTGTGAAGACGAAATCGGCATATGACGAATTCTGTCTTTTCTCATCCACGTGGATTGCAGTGCAGATACAGAAGCAGGCAAGCGGATCTCGTTCCCAATCCCAGTCAATCTTGAGATCACACACCTTCACTCGCTCACAGTCC
>JAFXEA010000094.1 GCA_017521065.1 Kiritimatiellia bacterium
CCGACCCCTGATCCGGAACCGACCCCTGATCCGGAACCGGAGTTTGATCCCGCCGTTCTTTTCAAAAAGTCTCAGAAGATTGAAGCGGTCGCCTACATGGATGATATGCTTTTCGGCAAGGCCACGATTACTCTTGGCAAGTACAATGCTCGTAAAGATTATCTTAAGGTGACATTCAAGATTGCGTCGTTCGGTGGCAAGTCGTATTCAAAGTCGGTGAACGTAACACCTGACGAAACCGGAAGTCTCCGTGATGTACTCGTCAAGTTCAAATCTCCGATAGGGGAGATGGTGTTCGATATCGTCAACGGCGAAAGCGGATTCAAAGTTGAAGGTGCCAACGATAGTTACTATGTGGAGATGGGTGATATCGAAATTGGCGGTACGCTCGAAACCGAAGAGATGATGTTCTCAGTTGAATTTGATGAACTCGTGCCGGAGAAGGAAACGTATGATTTCATCGTTGATGCTCCCATGGGAGCGGTAGCCGAGGTCAAGCGCGGCAAGACGTTCTCGTTTGGAAAGTCGCCTACGATCAAGTATAAAAAATTCAAGGAAGACGGCGATACCTGGTATGAATTGGCTGAATATGATGAAGAACGCTATTCAAACGTCAATGCGGTCAAATTGACATATAAGACTACGACCGGTGCATTTTCCGGCTCGTTCAGGATATATGCATCCAATGAAAACTACATTGAGGAAGGTAAAAAGCCTACTCTCAAGAAGTATACGGCGAAATTCAGCGGATATGTGGTGAATGGAATTGGCGTTGGTACCGTGTCGGTGAAAATCGGTAGGACGACCTATACAGGTACTTGTTCGCTCGATTGACGCTGAAGTAAGGATAAATACCTGAATCGTTCTATGCCGGTCAATGCCTTATCGGGCAGTGACCGGCATGGTTGGGAATGAGAAGCGGCGGTGTATGCGGCAGATTTAAAAAGTAAGGAGCGTGGTATGAGTAGCGCAATAAAACGATTGGCAGTCGGTGCATTGGTGATGGTTGGCGCTTTGCAGGCCGTTGCCTATGAATATAATGTTCGAATGCCTTCGACGGCGGCGCGTCCGCGCTGGCGCGGTGCGCGAGTCGGTGAATGGACTATGGATTATAAGGCCGCACGGGCGCAAGCTATTGCGGAAGGCAGAGGTCTTCTGCTGTTTACTACTGGTTCATGGTGGTGCCCCCATTGTGAGGCGTTTGAAGAAAAAGTCCTCATGGAGAATGCGGCGCGTTGGAGGAATTATATTCAAGAGAAGGGCTATTATCTCGTGATGCTTGATTTCCCCTATCGTGGTCATGTTGACGACGGTCAGTTGTGGAAGAGCGCTTATCCTGAATACGGTGACGGTTGGGGATTGCAGTGTTGGCTTTACGATGAGGATTATTTAGCTGAAAACGGGCTTTCTCGTGAAGACGGATTGAATGCAATCATGGATTTCTACCGGTTGCAGAAGTCGCTTGCTCTTGATTCGGCTTCTCCGGTTTCAATCAAGACATGGGATGGAACTGAAGATTTCACATACGGCAAGGTGGGATATCCGACGATCATCGTCTATATGCCCGACGGCTCTGAAGCGGGGCGTTTCTCACCGGGTTCTACGAATCGTGATGCCGATGACGCTTACAACTATGTCGTTGAAAAGATTGACTCGATTGTCGGCGAGGCGTTGAATGAAGAGTGCGGCTTGTGCTCAGATCCTGACGACTGGGGGCTTACCGGCGACAATCCGGAAATGTATCGTGGCTGGATTTCCGACGCTTCGGAAGGTATTGTTGGAATATTTGAGGCGGATGTCGGCCGCAAGAATTCCAGCAGTAACATTAAAATCAGTGTTACAGTGACAATCGCAGGCGAAAAGCGCACGTTCTCCGGGTATGGAAAAGATTGTTGCATTGAAACGGTTACGCTTCAAAGCCGCGGGAAGGACGATGCCGTTGTTGAGCTTATGTTTGATGATACCGCTGTGAGCGGTACTTACAATGAAGGGGGGCGCACCTTTACAATTAAAGGTGCCCGCGATGTGTTTGAAGCGAATGACATAACTGCCAAAGAGCGTCGGGTCTCTCTCACGCCGGGGATGTGGACATTTGCCATGTGCGTTACGAATGCCACTTCAGATCTCGGCGGCGGGTATGGGGTGTTTTCTGCGAAAGTTGAAAAGTCAGGCACGGTTTTGGTTCGCGGGATTCTTCCCAACGGGCAGTCGGTTTTGGATTTCAGCAAAGTGATTATCGGAGACAAGGGTGTTTACTGTGTCCCGGTATCGGTTGCGAAGAATTGCGATTTCGGTTGCTGCCTTTGGTTCAAGAACGGTTGGCTTTTCAACATTACCGACATCCGTAAGTTGAAGACCGTGGGAAAGAATGGGTTTCAGGCGGGATGGAGAGCGATTTACTCGTCGGTTCCCTATTCTGGCAAGGTTTCAGGTGATTACGAACTGGTCATGCCCGAGGCGTATGAAACGGTTCAAGGAAAACCGCTATCGCTGGATATGAACGGCGATTCCATTACGATAGAGAATAAAGATTGGACAGGAATCGGCAATTCACAGTTCAAGGCGCGGATGAACGGGATAACGGGAATAATCTCCGGCTCAATGAAGTCTTTTATCAATTCTCCAAAAAAGGGAAAATCCTGCAGGGTATCGGGTGTGGTAATAGATGGCACGGCATATTGTTCCGCTCTGATAAGAGGAGAGTGTTCGTATGCGTTTAGGGTGTCGGCCTGCGATGCGTGTGAAGATTGATATCCGGCGGATAGATGGGAAGTATCTGTTCTGTATTGGATTGCACGTTGTTCGGAATCTTCCAGAATGTTTACGCAGGGCAGAATTCGAGTAGTGTCGCTCTGGGCGGCTGACGTCATTTGCGTCGTCGCGGTGTGGAGCACCGCCGTATCCTGCTATTGGCTTCTTGGCAGGGCTTTGGCGGCGATTGGTATTCAAACCGGGATAGGGGGATATTCGCCTAGTGATTATCTTGTTTTTTGGCCGGTGCCGCTGGTGTTTACCCTGGTGAATTCCATTTTCGACCTCTATCATGGGAATTGGATGTATCCGGCGGCGCCCTTGCCGCCGGTAGAGGAAATGCGCCGCCTTATCGGTTCGTCGTTCCTTACGCACATAGGAGTGCTGGCCTTTTTGGCTTTTGCCCATCAAACCACGGAAGGTGTATCCCGTGTGGTGATGGCGGTTTCTGGAGTGCTGGTAGCTTTTGCTTCGCAGTCGTTTCGTAACTGGGCGAGGTGGATGCTTTACGGATTGAATATCGGTCAGATTCCGGTGCTGCTTGCCGGCGGCGGCGAAGTCGCCCGACGGGTTGTCGCAATGCTTCAGGGCAACGCTTATTCAGGCATGCGCATAGTCGGATATTTTGAAGGAACCGAAAGAAAGGAATGCAGTCGCTGCCGCGGATTGCAGGGCGATGCGGCACTTTCGCGGCTGGGCGTAAGGTATCTCGGTTCTTTGCGTGATATCGTCAAGGAAGCGAAAAAGCGCGATATAAAAATTCTGCTGGCGTGTCAGGATGAACGCCTTTTCCGACAGCAGATAAAAGAGTTGTCGGGATGGTTTACCTTTATAGAGTTTCTTCCCACGGCGCAGGTGTTCCCCGTGTTTGGTTCCAAGCCGGTAAGCTTCGGCGGAATCGGCGGGCTTGAGATGGTCAATCAGGGTCGGATGAAAGTGAAACGGTTTCAGAAGCATCTGCTCGATATGTTTCTCGCACTTTGCGCGTTCATTGTCCTTTTGCCGCTATTTGCCATAATTCCGGGATTGATCAAATTAACAAGCCGCGGTCCGGTGTTTTTCAGGCAGAAGCGGCTTGGAATACACGGCAGAACGATTTATGTGTGGAAATTCCGGTCGATGTATGAGGATGCCGAATCCCGTCTTGCTAAATTGCTGGCGGAGAATCCGAACGCCGCAGAAGAATGGAACAACAACTTCAAGCTTGCCGCCGATCCGCGGGTAACTCCTTTCGGGCGCGTTCTGCGTAAAACTTCGCTGGATGAACTGCCGCAGCTCCTCAATGTGCTATCTGGGGAAATGGCCTTGATCGGGCCGCGTCCTATTGTAGAGAACGAAATTCCGTATTATGGAAATTCGTATGATGTGTTTTCTTCCGTAAAACCGGGAATTACGGGATTGTGGCAGGTTTCCGGTCGTAGCGACACCAGTTATTCCGAGCGGGTTTCACTTGATACTTATTATGTTTTGAATTGGTCGCCATGGATGGATGTTTGGATTTTGGTACGAACTGTTTATGCAGTTCTTTTTATGCGGGGGGCAAGGTAGAAGTCTTGGGAGCGTATGCTTTCCTGCGATAAAAATTGAAGCAATATTGTCATTTGCATTTTTGAACGCATATCATATAGTACTATGAATAAGAAATTGAAGATGGTTTTGGTGTCGGTAATTGCGGTGGCGGTTGGCGCCGTATCGTTGTCGCTTTTTAATGGCGGCGAGAGCGATACGTCTTCTGCGGAAGGCGTAAAAGTCAGAAAGGCGACGGTAAGAACCGGGAAAATAAAGCGAGGTAAAGGCAAAAAAACGGTAAAGTTCGAGAAGGTAAGAGAAAAAAGCCAAAAGCGCGAAGTCGGGCGGAAAAATATAAAGCGTAGAAAATCAGCCGTCTGGCATAATCTGTTTTTGGAGGAAGAAAGAGGTCTAACTGCAGAAATGAAAAAGGTTCTGCGTTTTCTGCGCGACGTTTCTGATAGTGACAATAAGTCTGAAGTTATTCGTATGGTTCAAGAACTTCAAAAGTCGAAAGATTGGCCGGATTCGGTACCGAAAGTAGTTCGTCTTGCGGCA
>JAFXEA010000095.1 GCA_017521065.1 Kiritimatiellia bacterium
ACGCATCGAAGGAGCGGCGACATAGGTGGAGTCGGGGAACGCACCCATACCCATAGAGGAGACAGAGAACGTAATGGAGGTCGAGACGTTTGCGTCACCGAACATCTTGACGTCAAACGGCTTGCCTTTGGCGAGTTCAGCGGCGGCAAGCGCACGAACCTTATCGACCTCGGCCTTGAACGCCTTGGACTTCGCGGCAGCCGCGGCATCCCTGCGGATTATGCCCTTAGCCTCCGCAAACGGCGGCACATGGGCCTTCTCAAAAGATGCGCGTTCAATGAGATACACGGCATTGGTACCGGCAACGACACCATAGCGCAGATCAGCAGATTCAGGATCGAGCTCGGCGACAGCCTCGAGGAAACCGGGAACGCCAGGGGCGAAAGCGGAAGGACGGCTCATGAAGCCCGCCACATAGCGAGATCCGTCAAGCGCGAAACGGGGAGATGTGCGAACCTTCGCCTTGTCTTCCTTCGCAATCTGGTCGAGACGGGATACCTTGGCGTCAACCTTGCCGTCGGAAGGATATGCACGGAAAAGAAGATTGGTGCGATAGGCTTCAATGGAGGCGATGAGCTGAAGCTCCTTCTCGATGATCCCCTTCACCTCTTCGAACTTCTTGGTGACGACACCATTCGTCGTCTGAGTCTCGAAGCGGTCGAGAGTCGCGTCATAGTGGTCGCGCATCTCATCTTCGGTGATCTTGAACTCCTTGAGACGGGCAGGCGCATCGGCCTGATACTTCACATAGCGGACCTTCACGCAGTCGGGCAGAGCGATCGAGTTCGTGTTCTCGTCGTAATAGGCCTTGAGAGCCTTGTCGTCAAGCTTCGGCGCAGACTTTGCCTTATCCTTGAAGCGCACAATTCGAACCGTGAGCTTGTCCGTCACATCATTGATGGCGGTGTCGAGCTCCATCGGCGAGACCATGCGCGAAGCATCGGAAAGAACCATGCGAAGCTTCATGAGCGTAAGGCGGCGCTTTTCCGCATCCTCGAACATTTCCGGCGTAAGGCCGTTCTCGCGGAGGATACGCTCGTACATCGCCATGTCAAAACCAGCACCCTGACCTGAGAACTGGCGGAATACGCTCTGCCGAACCTCATCATCACCGGCGACAAGACCAAGCTTCTGCGCCACTTCATACGCGGCAAGATTCTGCCACGCAGAACGGTTCACCTCTGCATTCGAGAGCGAAGTGTTACGGCCACGGCCAAATCCGCGGACATCTTCCGCAAAACGGGAGAACTGCGACACAGGTATCTCTTTGCCGTCAAGCTCGCCTGCCACGGCGGAATTCTCGCGGACATCTCCACCTGTCAGCAGAAAGTCAAATGCGAAGAACCCAGAAATAGCGAACGCGAACGCGCCCCAGATCCATTTGTTGCGAATGATACGGTTGAACTTTTGAATGACCACTTTGTTTTATCCCTGTTATGTTGAGAAACTATTTTAACCTTACCGGAAGCTCAGAACGCACCAAAACCGGAATCATTGCCAGACCCCTCGCCGGAACCAGTAGATTCAGATGTGCCCTCCTGCGGTGCAGCGGCATTTTCTTCGCTCTTCTGCTCCTTGGCGTTGGTCTTTTTGCCATCGGACTTTGTCTTGAACGAAATATCCTGTACGCGGACGATCTCCTCGCCAAAGTTGACCTTGGATGTTCCCTCCGCAAACGTATAACGGTTGCGGATCTCACCGGCAGGGTCAAATGTCATGACAGAAACCGCCATGCGGCCACCTATCTGCGAACGCTTGCGGAATATCTTGATTGCGCACTGCGGAGTAAGGCTGTAGTCGAGCTTTCTCGCCTGCTCCTTCTCGGTGCCCGCAATCGGATCCCTATATACCGTGACACCCTGATCAAGCGTAACCTTGTAATCACCGGACTCGCCACGCAGAGAGGTGAAAAGCGATTCGCCGGTGGTGCGGATACGGACACGATCAGCCGCGCTCATGCGAGCCACATTGTAGTGAGCACCTTCAATGGCCAACATACCGGTGATTACATGGACAACAGCCTCATCACCATCTCCCGAAGGAATCAACTCATGACTGCTCTCTCCGGCAAGATCCTTGACGGTGAAATTAGGGTAGGCGACCGTAAACAGGCCTGTGGGCATCGTGCGGGGCAAGGACACGGAAATCTGGCCGCTGACCATCGTTACAGTGCGGGTGTTTCCACCCATAGGAACTTCACGAGTGCCAAATTCGGCATTTCCGCTTACTTTCACTAACGCCTCAGGGCCGAATTCGAAAACAACCGGCTCAGTCCCAGATGCGGTGACGCGGAAGGCAGCCCCGTTTGGATAGAATTTTCCTTCCTTTGCGGGCTTGAACTCCGTCTGGCGAGGAAGCTTGACTGACACATTGTCGTTCGCAAACGCCAACTTGACCAACGCATGATAATGCCTCGCCGCCGATTTGGCCGATGCCGTCACCGATTCTGCCGACGCAACATCATCGGTGCCTTCACTCTGCGCTGTTACCGCGAAAGGCACGCAAAACGCAGTCGCACACGCACAAATACGTGTCAAAACTCTACTCATGAATACTATCCTCCTTTGAAGGCGCATATTTTACGCTTTCCGCCAGAAAAAATCAACTGAAACATGAAGGTTACGGTTTCTTCGTCATATTGACGAACTTACCGTCCTTCAATTCGAAGAAATCGAGACGGATGCGAGGCGGATTGTTAACCGGATCCTTGCGCCATCCCTGCATGTTGCCGCCCATCGCGCGAACGACAAAGAACACCTTGCCAGACGACTTAGATACGGACTTGGGAACGAGACCAAATCCCTCTGAACACGAAAAGGCGACCTTCTCCGCATCCTTGAGATCTGTCCCGATACGAGCGGTTCCACCATAGCATCCAAAGAAAAGATCCTTGCCGTCAGTCGCCATCGTCTGGACTCCATAATGGATGTCAAAGCCAAGATCGACATCAACATTGTCCTTCTGCTTGAGATCAAGACCAAGACGCTTCACACAGCAGAGAGGATGCTTGCCTTTCCCCCACCTGTCCACACCCACGTATATGGTGTCGCCAAGAACAACGATTCCGTCAAGCGCCTCTGGGAACCAGGCTTCGGCAACCATGTTGAGGTTCTCGTCCCAAACACGCACAAGCCCCTGCATGCCATCCTTGCGAAGCTTCTCGTCGCGGATGACGAACGCACCGTATATCTTCCCGTTAGCATACGCCGTATCGCCTAGATGGGCAGGTGCCTCAACGGTCTTGATGAGTTTGCCGTTCCACCCTATCTTCGCTATGCCGAGCTGATGCGAAAGGTACACGCCCTGCTCGGAACAGCATGCGCCCTGGATGTGTCCAGCCTTGATAAGCATATCAAGCTCATGCGGTACGGTGAACACTGGAGCCATCTTCGCCCCAGCAGCAAAGAGAGCCGACGAAACGGCCAACGCCAAAAACAAAAACAGTCTCTTCATAATACAGACCCTTTCCTGAAAGTGCTTTCGGCTCAACAAGACATTGCCGAGCCGAAAGTTCATTAATGTGTCAGGCGTTCTTCACCCAGGCATGTGCAGGATCCATGGACGAGATCAGTCCGCGGCCCTTGTCGCCTGCCATCGTCCAGAGATAGTACATCTGATAGCCGGGAGCTCCAACGAGCGGATGATACCCTTCCGCAATCGCGACGGTGTCGTAATTCTGGACACGATACGCCTCGTTCAGCGAGCCATCCGGCTTGTACACGGACTGAAAGCCGAAGCCCTGCGGCGGATCGAAGAGGTAGAAATACGTCTCCTCCATGTCAAGCTCGGCAGGCGGATTGTTCACATCGTGACGGTGGCTCGGATAGCCGGACCAGTTGCCGGACGGGATCATTCCCTCGCCGATGTAGAAATGCTCGCTGTCAAACGTCTCGTCAAGGATGATCTCGCTTGTGCGCGTCCAGTTGTCCTTGCCAAGCGCAATGTGGCGGGTATCCTCCGGCTTGATGAGCGTAGGCTTTGCGGTGTCGCGCGTGGCAGGCGAGCCGTTGTACGCAAGCTCCACGCCAGAAAGAGCCTTGATCGTGTACTTCACGCGGCGCGGAAGGTACAGGCAGTGGGGCTTGCCGGTGAACGGGCTCTTGCGGCCATCCTTCACCTCAAACGACCAACCGTCGCCCTCGGCAGCGAAATTGCCGCCGATAAGCACGAACGCGACCTCGCTCTCGCCCGTATCACCCTCGTAGGACGTACCGGCGGCAAGCTTGAGGACACCAAACTTCGTCAGCTTCATTCCGTATTCGCCGACATCGAAAACCTTGTTGTAGCCCTGCTGTGGCTTGAGCTCAATCTTGAGATTCATACCGTTCCTTCTTTCGTTTGCCTCGGATTGATTTCGACAACACCCACACCTGATCAGAACGGAAGGTCTTCGGTGTCGCCAGCGAGAACGTCGGCAGGCACGTCCGCCGGATCGGGCATCGGCTCGGTGGAAGAGCCGTCAGCGTCGAGGAGCTCAAGCTTGAGCGCCGTGAGATCGGTGAAATAGCGGTTCTTGCCAGTCTTAGGATCCTGCCACACGCGGCCATCAATAGCAAAACGGACCTTTGCGCGCTGCCCCTTCTGGACATTCTTCAGAAGGTTTGTGTTATCCTTCTTGAACGAGAAGGCGATGTGGTTCGGATACTTGGTCTGGACATCGTTGTCGTCCGTAAGGACAAGATCCTGCTTGGTGAAACCGCTGGCGAACGTCTGCAGTTCGCAGACCGTCTCGACAATGCCGGTGTATTCGTATATGGCTTGCATTCTTTTCTCTCTTTTCCTGTTTTGTCTTTAAGCTTTCATCAATGGCGGAAGCTGCGCTGACCGGTGAACACCATGGCCACACCGGCGTCGTTGCAGCAGTCGATCACATCCCAGTCGCGGATGGCGCCGCCGGGCTGTATTATCGAGGTGATGCCTTCACGGATGCCGACCTCCGCACCGTCGCGGAACGGGAAGAACGCATCGGACACCATAGCGCACCCTGGCAGTCCGCCCTTCTCCGCCTTTGTCTGCTCCATGATCTCGGCCTGCTTCCTGGCGCCTTCATCCTCTCCGAACACGAGACGCAGATCATTGTAGGGCTTCTGGTACTTCTCCCACGAAATCCAGTCCGCATGCTTGGTGTACGCCTTGTCGCGCGCAATCTCGGCGACGCCGACGCGATCCTGCTCACCCGTGCCGATACCCACCGTCGCGCCATCCTTCACGTACAGGACGGAGTTGGACGTAACGCCCGCCTCGACAAGCCAGCCGAACACGAGATCCTCGTATTCCTTCGCGGTGGGCAAGCGCTTGATCTTGTGCTCCTCGTACGTAACTGCGCCTGTTACTTTGTCGGTGATCTTGCGGTTGCAGTACGCGGGCATCAGATCCTCGGGCTTGCGCGCGTTCGCGCAAAACGAAGTCTGCGCAACGATGCCGCCATCGATGAGACTCTTGAAGTCGATCACATGCTTTGCGACAAAATCGGTAAGACGCGCCATGTTCCTGATGCGGAACACGCGAAGGTTCTTCTTTGTCGCGAACAAATCCATCACGCCGGGCGCGAAATCGGGAGCGACCACAACCTCTGCGTAGTTCTCGACAATGAGCTTCGCAGTCTCCATGTCGCAGTCGCGGTTGAGCGCGATGCAGCCGCCGAACGCCGCGAGACGGTCAGCCTTGTTTGCGCGGAAATACGCCTCTGCAAGCGTGGAGCCCGTCGCGACGCCGCACGGGTTGTTGTGCTTCACGATGACGGCGCAAGGTTTATCCATTAGGTAGCGAAGGATATTCAGGGCATTATCGGCATCAGTGACGTTGGTCTTGCCGGGATGCTTTCCGCTCTGGAGAAGTTCAGGGATGGAAGCGAGCGGCTGGTTCGCGCCGAGCATCTCCACCTCGCCAAGCACAAGGTTGCCGTTGACGAGCTTGTAGAGCGCGGCCTCCTGACCGGGATTCTCGCCGTAGCGCAACCCCTTCTCCTCGCCGCCGATGTTCCAGGTGACCTTCTCGTAGCTCAACGTCTCGCGCTTGTCGCCGTCGATGAACGAAACCTCCATGCGCGGCGCAAAATGATCCGCCTCGATGGTCTTGTATGCTTCCTTGAGATCTTTCACTGATTCTTCCTTCGCTTTATGGAGCAGGCGCACCCCACCCCGTTCAAACTTGTGCTGTGTATTATACCACATCCAGCGCAGTTCTCAGAACACGCGCTTCTTCTTTAGATAGACGAGCAGGACGCTGATTGCGGCAAGAACCACGACGCATATACCTGAAAGCGCCCAGAACACCCATGCGGC
>JAFXEA010000096.1 GCA_017521065.1 Kiritimatiellia bacterium
ATTTGATTGCGCCCCGTGACGGAGGGGAAAACCGTCATGGGGCGTTTTGTTTTGGTCATGCGGCCCATGCCTTTCGGACATGGGGCGTTTTGAAATCTTCATGGGGCGTTTTGCCGCCGTACCGGGAGGGGCAGCGTCCTCGCTGCCCGATTCGCCGCCGCACGGGCAACGAGGACGTTGCCCCTCCCGTGAGGCTAAATCCTGCGCGAAAGCTCCTTGCCGGTTGCATTGCATTCTGCGATTCTGATTCATGTGCAAAGCACCTTGCAGATGGTGTGGCTAAATCCTGCGCGAAGCTCCTTGCCGGTTGCATTGCATTCTGCGATTCTGATTCATGTGCAAAGCACCTTGCAGATGGTGTGGCTAAATCCTGCGCGAAGCCCCGAAAGCCAATTTCAGGAAACCATTGTCCCACGCGTCGCACACGTCCCACATGTCCCACTTCGCCATCGGCAAAGCGCGAAGCACAAAGCCTCGCACTGCCATATGCAAAGCGCGAAGCTCTGTGAAATGGGGTTGTGCGCTCCGTGTCGTGGAGCGCCGTCCTTGCGTACGTGCGCACGCGCGCGTGGTATGACAGTTAATGGGATATTATTAATATCCCCGTATGACATACCACGCGTGTACGCGTACGCGCGCGCGAGGCGTCGGGGTTGTGCATAACTCCGAAATCGGCACTTTTGCCGATGCCGAGGGTAGTGTTTTCTTTGTTTGCCATATTTGGCTCCTTTCTGTGTTTTTTCAACTCGCCTGCGGCACTCGCCGCCGGCGAAATCTGGGTACAAAAAAAGCGCGTCGTTTCCGACGCGCCTGAGGCTTGGTTTGGGGGTTGTTCTTTCATGGATTTTTCCTTGTTTTTGTTTACTTGAAATCCCCGTCCAATACCTGTTGGAAGGGGTGAAAGTACTGTTTGCTCAAAGATTGGAAATTAAATAAATCAGCGTAAAATGTGGTATAATTACAACCATTGAGGGGCAAAATATCAATGGCAACCGAGACAGAAAATCAGATAGTTGTGTACCAGCCGAATGAAACAATTCGGTTGGAGACTTGATATGCAAAAGAGAGTATTTGGCTAACGCAATTGAAAATAGCAGAGTTGTTCGGCGTTCAAAAGGCGGCTATAAGTAAACATCTTAAAAACATATACGACACAGGAGAACTTGTTCGGTCGGCAACTGTTTCCAAAATGGAAACTGTTCAGACTGAAGGAAAGAGAACCGTTACACGTGTTCAGGAATTCTTTAATCTAGATGTGATTATTGCCGTTGGATATCGTGTTAATTCATCGATGGCGACGAGATTCCGCATATGGGCTACACAGGTATTGCGTGAATATCTTCTACGTGGATACGCATTCAATCAACGCCTCAATCTGCTCGAAGATAAGATAGACAGGAGATTTTCAAAGCATGATGACAGGCTAGCGGTTCTTGAAGACAAAGTCGATTTCTTCGTGCAGACGCAGACACCGCCGTTGCAGGGTGTCTTCTATGAAGGGCAGTTGTGGGATGCGTGTTCGCTGGTGGAGAACCTGATTGGAAGGGCTAAAAAGACGATACTTCTGATTGACAGCTGGGTGGGACCCGGAACGCTTGATATGCTTGCGAAGAAGCGCAATGGTGTCGCGGTAGAGGTGGTTGCCTCTCCTCGCGGCAATAAGCTTGCCGCAAGCGACATTACAAAATTCAATGCGCAGTATGGTGGTCTTTCAGTCAAGACGAGCATGGCATTCCACGACCGATTTCTGATAATCGACGGCAAAGAACTTTATCTTATCGGCGCATCGCTGAAGGATCTCGGCCGCAAATGCTTCGGCTTCACTTCCCTCGACAAATCCAACATTCCCGACATTCTCGCCAAGATTTAATCACTTGGAGATAAGAGATGGGAATGAGTGATGAGAGGCGGCGGAATGCCGCCTTTTTTGATAGCGCTATTCTGAGCAATCGGGCAGGGGGGTGCTTTGCCTCTGTCCGTTTCGTTTTTGCTTTCTCAACCTACAAAGATTCATCAAATCTTGAGCAGGTTCTTGCTGAGGGCGATGGCCACCGCCTCAGAACGGTTCGAGGCGCCGAGCCGGGAAAAGGCCGTTTTCATGTGCGCCTTCACGCAGTCAACCCCGATTCCGAGAACTCTTGAGATGTCGGCGTTGGTAAGTCCTTTGGCGGCGTAGTGCAGTATCTCAATCTGACGCGGAGACAACTGCAGTGTGTTCTCTTCATCTGAAACCGCTGCTGCAATTTCAGGACTTATGGATTTCTTTCCCGCCGCCACTTCGCGAATCGCGGATATGATGTCGGCATGTGAAGAATCTTTCGCCAGAACGCCCAGCGCCCCGGTGGCGATCGCCCGTCCGACCTCGTTTGAATCGCTGAAAGAGGTCAGTATCAGTACTTTGGTGTTTTTGAAATCCTGCGATATTGCCGAGGTGGTTTCGACGCCGTTCATCTTCGGCATCATCAGGTCGACAACGGCAACATCGGGCTTGAGCTGTCTTATCAGCTTCAGCGCATCTTCTCCGTTGGCCGCCTCACCGACGACTTCCAGATCGTTTTCCAGGTCGATGATCGCCTTTAGTCCCATCCTGACGACGACATGGTCGTCAACCAGCATTACCTTTATCTTTTTTCCGTTCATTTCTCCCCCGATTCCGCCGGGATGCTCACTGTTATCCTCGTGCCTTTACCCGGCACACTCCTGATGTCTATACTTCCGTTTATGGCGGCAACCCGTTCTCGGATTCCTTGGATTCCGAAATGACCCTGTTCAGGTCCGTTTGCGGTTTTGGGATCGAATCCGCACCCGTCGTCCCTTACCGAGAACTTGATGAATCCGTCTTTCAGTTCGCCGGCGATTTTGACGTAAGACGCATGCCCGTGTCTGATTGCGTTAACGGTCAGCTCCCTGATTATGCGCAGCACTACATGGGCGTCGCTGTCGGAAAGAGCCTCTCTCGGCACGTTGAACCGAACCGTTGAAGCGGTCTGCCCCAAGTGGTTCGCAATCGTGCGCTCGACCGCTTCGGCCATGTTCTTCTCTTCGAACGTGCGGCTTCTGAGATCCCAGAGACAGCACCTCAGCTCGTGTCTGCATGACGCAAGCATCTGCCTTGCGTTGTGCAGATATCCCTTTGCCGCATCAAATCCTTTGTCTCCGATACGCATCGCCGCATCTATCTGCAATGCCGTTCCGGTGAGCATCTGCGACATGGAGTCGTGAATCTCCACCGCGAGCCGGGTACGTTCCTCGACTTTCAGTTCTGCCTTGGCGTGGTCGATCTGTTCGTTGTAGAGTTCCCTGCCTTTTCGTGACGCCAACGCCTTAAGTATCCGGTTGTGAATGAGAATGGCAACGATGATGAGTACAAGCAGCGCTGTTATGACCGCAAAACGCGCCGGGGTCCACCATGACGGCGCGGCTAGTATCCTGATGTCGTCGGCGGAGCGCGGCAGAACAACTATGCCGCGGAAACGCGGAATGATCGTATCAAGGGGATGATCGTCGAAGTCGTGAAGGCACATTCCCGTCACTTCGATTTTTGAGCCGGGCGCAATGTCGTTCCTGTATCCGCCGGGAAAATCCATGTTGACGCGGATGGTGCGCTTTTCGCATTTCAGAAGCATCGAATCGATTTCTTCGGTGTATCCCGAAATCGCGGTTCCTCTGATACGGATAACCTTGCCGTTGAACAGCCAAGAAACTTTTGGGGTGCTGTTTGAAACGGTAAACAGCTCCTCTACATCGACATCTGTAATTTCCTGTGTGTCCGACGGAATCGGAGGTGCGTCGATGCGCAGAAGCGATTCGCGGAATATGTAGCGCCGCATTACGCGCACGGGGAAACCGACTACGGTAACGGCAGAACCAATGGGCGGCACAGGCTGATCTTTCGCGAGAAAAGCCTCTATAAGGTTGCGGTAGTCTTTCCTGATATAGATTTTACCGTTGCAGGTTGCAATCGCAATGCCCGAGAAGCGATGTCTGTGTCCGGTAGGTGTGCTTTGCCGGTCTTTAAACAGAACCGCTGCAAATGGGTCTTTCGGTGGAGGTTCAAGAATCTCGAACGGCTTGACGGTTTCTAACATATTGTACCTGCTGTGGAAAACATTAGCATATTTCCACATGTTTCCGGTAACACGCACTTTCGCGTCAATTGTAGCGTAAAGCTTATCGTACGGTATTGCATTAGCGGCAATCGCCACTTTAAGTGTGTTCGACGGCGTTTCAAGTTCTGCACGATACCAGTCGATGTCAAGATCATCGTGTCTTACCGACTTGACTATGCCGTCTATGACAACCGGGTAGGTTTCCCACAGAGGTTTTGCGGCAATGCCGCCCGCTAACATTGTGATGCAAAGTGTAAGCAAAAACTTCATTTGGCGGATATTATAACACGCATGGCGTTTTATCCGCTCTTACCCAAAAGGGTAATTGTTTTGGATAGGCAATTGTGCTTTAATAGCCAATTGATTGGGGGTACTTTACATAAAAAAGGTGTAAAATGCATAAGTTGAAGAAGATAGCAGTCATGGCATCGATGATGTCGGTACTAGCCGCTTTTGCGGAGCCTAAGCCGTACACGCATTCGAATTATCTTGAGGATTCCTCGGAATTCAGATTTGCGATAATCCCGGATCGCTTTGGCGCAGATTACCGGGCGAAAGACTATCATACGGATTTCCGTGGCGGATTTACGAATGCGATCCGTGTCGTCAATCTTCTTCGTCCCAACTTTGTCATGTCCATCGGGGATCTGATTCCGTACGGCTGGCTCGACGAAGCTTCCATCCGTCAGCAGCATCGCGAACTAAAAGCCGATCTCGATAAGATCGTGCCGCCGTTCTACTATGTTGTCGGCAATCACGATATCTGCAGAAATGAAGACTCCACCAAGGTGTGGAAGGAGAACTGGGGGAAAGACACATATTACAGTTTCGTCTACCGCAACTGTCTTTTTGTCGCTCTCAATTCATGCGATTTAAAGGTGGATGAAAATGTGCGGAATCCTGTTGCGGATGCTCAATACGCATGGTTTAAATCGACGCTTGAGAAACACGCGAATGTCCGCTGGACCTTCATCTTCATGCATCATCCCGCCGCATGGGTATCGGAAAAGTGGTTGGATTTTGAACTTAAGAATCTGAAAGACCGCAAGTATACGGTGTTTGCGGGCGATTGGCACCACTACCTGCATGTAAAGCGCCACGGACGCGACTATTACGTGCTGGGCACGGCAGGGGGCGCGGCCGGCGGCGGACTTGCCGGAAAGGACATGGACAAGCGTAGCGTTCTTTTTGGACGCGCCTACGGAGAACTTGATCATGTCATGTGGATCACCATGACCGCGGACGGCCCGGTTATCGCAAATATCGACGTTACCGGGGTTTTGAATCATGACTTCGTGAATCAGAAAAATACAAAATCGTTGGCGCCGGCGAAACATCAGCTTGATTATCCTCAGGATCCCGAAATCACCCGCAGCATCGAAGCGCGAAAGAAACTTAGGGAGGATATTCTCTCCGGCAAGGTTCCGGCTCCCACGCCTGATATCAAATAATTTTAAAGGAGACATGGTTATGTTCAAAGCAAAAAGAAACAGTCGGCAAAGTTTTTACACGCGCTTGGGCACATTGTCCTTTATTGCGGTTTCTGCATTGACGGGACTGCCTTTGTTCGGAGAAACGGCCGCCAACATCTGGTATGTGGATGACGACAACTACGGGAAGGCCGGAATGGACGGCGCCACTCCCGAGACCGCATTCGGCACGATTCAGGAAGCCATTGATGCCGAAACAACTTCAAGCGGTGATACCATCAAGGTACTTCCCGGGACGTACAATCAGGGCAGTGTTGAAGAAAAGAAAGATGATGACACGGTGCTTACCCGCTCTCGTGTGTATATCAACAAGAAGGTGAACATCGTTGCTACTGGCAGTAAAGACGAAACGCATATTGTCGGAAAGCTGGATAATGGTGGTGCTGGAGGTAATGCGATACGATGCATTCGAGTAGCATCAGCAGGAAATGGCTCTACGCTTACAGGATTTACCATCCGTGACAGTGCGACGTTTAAGGTGGAGACTACTTCTGCGTCTTATTGCGGAGGTGCAGTTTCTGTCAGTGCCACATCGGGGGCTTCTCAAGATTTCTATGTCATAAACTGCGTGATATCCAACGCGGTAACAAGGCGATATGGCGGTGCTGCATACGGCGGCACATTTATCGGGTGTAAGATTTCCAATTGTAAATCATATAAGAGTTCGGCGGCATTTTACCTTTCGCATGCGGTTTGTTCGGTTGTAACGGGATGTGATTTGTCCCACGGTGATTACAGTACATTAGAGAGTTCGAGCAAGTTTTGCAACTGCACGTTCTATGGCAATAAAGATCCGCAGATGAAGTCTTCTGATTACCGTAATTGTCTTTTTCTTGGGCAGACCAAAGATGAAACCAACAGCGTTGGCGTCATAGAGTCGAATGTTTACGCCTCGAAAGGGAAAGACTACAGTACTGCGTGTCCGCTTCAGTTGGTGGATCCCGAATCCGGCGATTTCCGTCCGCTGAAAAACTC
>JAFXEA010000097.1 GCA_017521065.1 Kiritimatiellia bacterium
TCGGGAACATCGAGATTAAGGCAGGCGAACTTGCCGCAGTTGCTGTAAACCTTCACCTTTCCGACGTTTCCGAACCAGTCTTTTACCTGCTCATAGTCCTTTTTTGCGCGTTCAGGACGCACCCAGCCGCCGTTGTTGCATACAGTAACATAGATATTATCAGGCATCTTGCGGTCGGGCACATTCCTGTATGTGCTGTACGCCATCTGCGTAACATATCCCTTCACACCCTCTCGCTTCAGACGCTCAGCGATGTCGATGGTATAATCCCAAATCTGCTCGTTTGACTCGCATCTCGGATCCTTCGCCTTGGCATACGCCGCCGTGCAGTCAGGACAATAGCAGTGAACCGTCCCGTCCTCCGGCATGATGTCCACATATTCCCCGTAGCGGCAGTTGCCGTTACTCCACTTCTCAAGTCCACGCGATGACGGCGGCTGCCCGGTGAGATATGCCTTCACATCCTGATAAATCTCCTCCCTGAATCCCTTCGACGAGAAGCAGAACTTGTTGTTCTTATAGAGCGGTGGCTTGCCTGTATCCATTATGTCGCGCGTTCCGTTCTTCTTCATCTGAAAATATTCCGGATTGGTCTTTCCGAAACGCTGAACGTACTTGAAGAACCTCAAGCCATGGCAGCACGGAACCGGACGCGTATGCATTCTGAGTCTAAGTCCGAGAAGCTCCGCGTGTTTTTTCTTCTTGGCTATAACAGGGTCGTGCCATTCGCCCAATCGCGCTGAATAGTGCCGCTCCGTCAAAACAGGCGCAGATACGATATTCATCTCAGGCACCTCGAACGATTTGCGTTTCGGAACTATCTCTCCCAATTCTCCCGGAAAGTAAAACCGGCATCCAACATACTTTTCCAGAAACTCATACGCGCCGAACAATGTCGCCCTAGGGAAAACGCCGTTGAGCGGATTTCTGTTCTCGTCGAAGCCTGCGATATATATTGTGTTTCCGCTTGTGCGCATGACAAAACCATCCTGCGGAAGTTTTGAGATATCCACCCCTGCCGCACAGCTCCATGCGTTCGTTCCAAGAACAATGGAAGTTTTCGCGGGATTGAGCTTCGTCCTGACCGGCACGTTCACACCGAGCGCACGGGAGAGAAAATTGGTCATCTCCTGGGCGGCGAACCATGCAACACGCTGATTACGCCACGCTCGCGGAGCGACAACAACCTCTGTATTCTGCGGAGTAAAATTCAACGCCGCCGCCAACATCAAAAATCCAATGTTCATATTCTCTTCTCTCTTTTCTCTTTGCTCAAGGGCAACGGGGACGTTGCCCCTCCCAAACACGAACGGACACTGGGAGGGTCGCCGTCCTCGGCGACCGCCTGCCGCACAATCAAGGGCAACGGGGACGTTGCCCCTCCCAAAGCACCACCCTTCACCTAATGCTCAGCACCATGCCCTTAAGCATATATACGCTCTTGATAATTGCCGCTCCTGGATTTTCCGCGTCAGCCAAGAACGCGAAGCGGAACTCTTTCGCCGGATCCAATGCTCTAACGCGAACCGTGTGAGCACCGGCCGGATACGTCCCAACAACCTCGCCGCCGAATGTCACTTCAAGCGTTCCGCCTGAAACATCAAATGTAAAATCGTAAAAGCCCTTAGACGAAACCGTTCCCGCTACCGCCCCTGACGGAATGATCAATCCACCGGCGGCATTTGTCGTGACAGTCGGCGACACATCCGTCAACACGAGACGCCGACCTATCCTGTCGGCAAATGCCGGACGCCAGTCGTACTCAACTGCGCCGATATCGATCTTCGCATTTAGGACACGAGGCGTTCCATGAATATCCTTCGCACCTTCAATCTCGCCAGACACAAACGAATTGTCGCCCGCATCAATCGCAACGCTACCTGGCAGCAGCCTGTAATCCGCACCGATTCCAATCTTCGCCGCACTCTGATCAAACTTGCAGTTGCCGCAGTTCTCCGCCTTCAAGGTTGAGGTATTTACTTCTGCCGCGAAAATGCAATTCGTCGCATAGACCGTTCCATACCAACGGTCGGAACCGTAAAGAATCACCGAATTGATCACACACCTGTGGCCGTTGGCACTGGTGGTGTAAAGGACCTGTGCACTTCTTTCGTCATGCATCGTGTTCGTTCCGATTGTACAGGACTCCACCCGTGAAGAATAACCGATCGTACCGTTACCTCGGTTTCCGTCTATAATACAGCCAATATATGCACAGGAGGATCCGGCCGCACAATCCGTGGTTGTACCGGTTCCCGTACCACCAATGTTTCCTATGATGCGGCAACGTTTTACATTGACCCGGAAAAGAGTCGCATAATGGCTGTAGTTGTTAGAGACAATGCACTCTTCCATGGCTGACCGTCCCGTGTTCACTGTCAACACCGCAGCTCCATAATAATCATATGACGACGTCTCACCGGTGCCTATCTTTTCCGTATGTCCACCAGTAAGAGTAAATCCGCGCAGAACGGAACCATTGTTCGCATAGACGCATCTGACCGCCCCCGGGCCGTTGCCATGCGCATTCGCCGTCTCGTCATTCGATGCCGCGCCGACGATGAACGTATCTTCCGCGCCATGAGTGGATTCGAGCGTCACCCCATCAGGGATGATTACTCGACAAAGCGAATTCGCCTTATCCAAGTACTTCCTCGCGCCTTCCGCCTCGCCATATGTTCCCGGCGCAACACGAATTATGTCGCCGCTGACTGCTTTCGCCGTTGCCGCACGGATTGTCGCCTTCGCCTGATTAGGCCAACCTCCGTTATTGGCATCATCTCCACCATTCTGCGCAACATACCACACATTTGTGTAAATCGCCTTTATTGAAGTGACAGCTCCATCAACAACAGACGGTGTGAATGTGTATGTACCGTCAGTTGATGTTAATATTTCACCGTTAATATCGAATCCGACGAAAGGACGCTTTGAGAAATCAGTTGCCGTCACCGTAATTTCGTGTGCCGATGTGATGGCGTTTGTTCCTGTGCCTATGCCGGAAACCGACATTCCGCTGTCCCTCGTGTCAATTACCATTACGGGCAGGGCGGGATCATTCCAGACCGCACCAAGCCGCATTTTTCCATTATGAAGAACCGGTATGCGCCCATCGACATCTGACGCCATCACAGAACGCGATGTGCCGTTCAGGTCACTTTCGTAGGAAAGCGCATCTATAGCGGGAGAAAGAACTCCAAGCCGATAGTCGCGTGCGTCAGCATCTCCAAAAACGGGATTGTCAAACGCCTGCGAGTTACCCCAGGGGCTTTCACTAATGGTAGTTCTGTCAGTCAGGCCATATACAAGCGCCCCACGAAGATACGTAGAAGGGCCATCCACTCTTTTACGGCCATCGGGGTTATCTGCATTTCTCAGATCGTATGTGCAGAAATGTGTGTGCGCCTGATTGTGAATGGCAGAGGACACCCATGTCCCATTGTCATTTGTGATACGATTGCCGGCGAACACACACGCGATGAATGCGCCATAATATGTGGTGTACTGGCCTGACTTGTTTTCAAATATTCTATCCCGCTGATGGACTCCATAACAAGTCGCCGGATATTGGGCTGTTGCGTAATTGTTGGAGATGATGCAGTCAAGACTGTACAAGCGATAACTGCCGGAACAGAATGCCGAGCCGAATTGCGCAAGCCCCGACTGGCTCGCGGGTGAATAGCAACCCGTAATAGTAAATCCCTGAATATAGGCCGGCAAGGCAGTTGTTTGCATATAGACACCACCTATCGCGCCATCACCATTTCCGCCGGTATCCGGATCGGGTGCGCCAACGATGAAGGTTTTTTCGGGACCTTCGGTTGCAACGAAGCCTATGTTCTTGGTGGAGAACAGCCGCCGTTTACTTGTATATGTCACCCCTTTTGATGTATTGCTCGCAATCGCAACTCCGTTGCTGTAAAAGCCCGGAGCGACAAGTACGACCGGATAGCTTCCGGTCGAGTCATCATGTGCCTCCTGAAGCGTCTTCTTGGGGCCATGAATCGTCCCCTCTTCGTGCACTGCCGCTGTACCATCCCATTCATCATTGCCGTGTTCAGCATCGGCATAGAATATTCCCGTTGCCTTGTAGCCCGTTAAAGTAACAGTAGTATCCTCGGCTGGATACGGGTCAAGCGCGACACGCACCCAATTTCCATCGCCATATTGTGGAAAACGGTAGATATTTTGACTTCTTATTTGATCAGTTCCCGCAATGGCAAACGTACGTTGCCCATCCGTCAATCCGGCAGGACGCATCTTGTAGATGCAGGGGATTGCAGCAGGCGAGAATGTGGCATTCTTTGCAAATGACTGAATCTCGCCATCTATCTCAACCTCCATGGCCGAACCGAATTTCACGGTCAGAGTTCCTGCGGAAACCTCTGCCGCATAAATCACCGCCGCACCAAGCGCTACGCGAAATGCATATGAATGAAGACTGAAAATGTTCATGCCATATTCCTTTCTCTTTTATAAACATTGTAATTTTACCAAACCATCCCCTTTTCCCCCACACCCCCATTTGGGGGCGGGGTAGAATCATATTTTCCTATGGAATAATGTGTACGTGAGTGCCGTTATCACGTTTGGAGAATCTAATGTATCTACTTCCAGCTAAATCAAATCATAGAGGCAGCCTATAAATCATATCTTCTGGGATTCTATCTCGTTGCAAAAACATTACAAAATATATTGGAAGATATTCACTCTTTTCGTCCCTTGAATAATTTGCATTGCTCAAAACCACGGACTGTTTGATTCCGTACTCAGCATTGCCAAGCAGATTGTCCAATGCCGGATGCGATTTGTAGTGTCTGCCGGATTTCACCTCAATGGGTTTTACCAATCCATTATGTTCGACAAGAAAATCAACCTCACCTACCTTGCGTGAACTGAAGTAATAAAGGGGGAATCCATGAGCATGAAGTTCTTGCGCAACAAAATTCTCATACACTGAGCCAAAATTTATCTCGGTTTCCCCTGACAGGATTCTCAGTTGGATTCCATCACCGTACATTGCCGCAAGCAATCCAACATCATTCATGTAAAGCTTGAAAAAAGACGATTCCCGTGACAGCCGCAACGGAATTCTAGGATCAGATGCAGAGTTTACGCAAAGTCCTATCCCCGCAGCCTCCAACCACATGAAATTATCCTCGAATCGTTCAAACCTCCCACCCTTCTTCAAATCGGAAATGAAGAACCTCTTGTTTTCCTTTCTCAACTCTTCCGGAATCAAATCAAGCACCTTACCTATCTTCAATTTGTTTTTCGCGTCATACTTTGAGGCATCCTTGCGATACTCCCGTAATATGGCACGTTGCTCTGAAACCACTGCGGAAATGTTGTTCGTATCAAGGTATTTTTGAACCGCCGCCGGCATCCCCCCTACCACAAGATACAGCTTTAAGAGTTCCAGCAGCTTATCATGGACTCCTCGATTCACTGGTTGCCGATTCTTCCAGCATTCCTCCACATGACCGAATAATTCCGGCTTGAAGCCGCAAGCATTTATGAACTCCTCGAAATCAAGAGGATACATGTCAAGTTCCCGAAGATAACCGACAGGCGCAGAACGTAAATCCTTCAATTCAACCCCTAAAAGA
>JAFXEA010000098.1 GCA_017521065.1 Kiritimatiellia bacterium
AAGGTGGCACACTCCGGAAAGACCGAGGCCGGCTATTCCTACTATTCGCTCGCCGTCGGCAAACCCGACCGCCACATGGATCCGTTCCGCGTCGAGTTCGCGCCGGATGCGAAGCCGATGCAGTCGTCCCATGAGGGCGAGGAGCTGATCATCTGCATCAGCGGCAAGGTGAAGCTCACCTACGGCAACGAGACGACCATTCTCGAGCCTGGCGATACGGCCTACTACAACAGCGTCGTGAAGCATACGCTCGAAAGCGCTGACGGGCAGCCCGCTTCAATCTACGGTATCGTGTTCATGCCGTTCTGATCAAACGGAAATCAGTTGAACAGAAAAAACCAGGGCCGACAGTTTAACCTGTCGGCCCTCGTCGCATCCCGCATAAGCGGTCCGCATCAAAAAATCCCGCACAAGGGTTTCTGCAGTTCCTTCCGATCCGCCTCGAGACGTGCCACTTCGTCAACAGAAGAGTCGATTATCACTAATCGGCGGCCGCTCGTTAACTTCACCTCAGGAAAAACATCCACCATTTGCACAGTTTCAAGGCCTCTCCGGCGAACCAGACGAAACCTGATGAATTTCCGACAACAAAGATATCAAATCGCCCCGCTGCATGCAAGCGTAAATTTTAAATTATTTGAATGGCGGAAAGCGTATTGCCGTCAGGGAAATATATGGTACAATTGTCGCTGAACAAGGAGGTATATAAATGACGATAGCAGATGTAGTAAAGGTTCTCAACGGAAAACTCATGGCGGGCGACGGAGCGAGTCCGCGTGCGGTCGGTGCAGTGGTAGCGAACGACCTGATGAGCGACGTCCTTCTATTCGATGCGGATGATCCGCTTCTTCTCACGTCGCTTGCGAGCGATCAGGCGATCCGCACCGCCCATATCGTCGGAGCCATGGGCGTCGTGGTGCACAATGCAAAGCCTCTTTCCGAGACGATGATCAAGGTGGCAGACGATCTGCACATCCCCCTTGTGTCCTCCCCGCTTTCCAAGTATGATGCATGCGTGAAGCTTCACGATGCGTTTGAGATGGAGAAGAGAGGCTGATGGAGCAGTACACTCCTACGATCATCAAGGGCGAACAGCGGCAGGATGACGAGATCCTCGCCAAAACACCGCTTGATGCAACCTCGCTTGGCGGCGACAGCTCCGTTATCATAATGGAGCTGCTTCAGCGCTTCAAGGTGCGTGACGTGATGAAGCGCACCGTGATCTCCATCGCGCGCGACACATCGATGCGTGAGGCGCAGAGGATTATGCGTGAGAACCGCATATCGGGCGTTCCGGTGTCAGAGGATGGACGCCTTTTCGGCATCGTCTCGGTTAATGACATCATCAATGCTCTGGACAACGGCTGGATCGACGACAAGTGCGAGGATCACATGGCGAGCAACCTTGTGGTTCTTGAGGCGGGTATGCCGCTCGCATATGCGCTCAGGTATTTCAACAACTATACATACGGACGTTTCCCGGTTCTTGACGCCTCCCGCAAGCTTGTGGGCATCATATCCCAGCGTGACGTGATGAAGGCGCTGCTCTACGAGCTTTCTGTGGAGATCCGCAAACTCGAGCGGAAGGCGGCCCGCGCTTCGTCAAACACACCTGAGCAGGCCACGAGCGAGAACTATTTCCGCAAAGAGTTCGCGGTTGTCCACAATGATCTCGGCAGTGCGGGACGCGCCGCGAACGAGATCAAGCAGATCCTGAAGGAGCGCAAGATCGACCGCACGGTTGCTCGCCGTGTCGCAATAGCAGCGTACGAGCTTGAGATCAACGTATGCATCCATTCGCATGGCGGAATCCTTACGTTCATTCTTGACGACAACACCATCACGATCAAGACCAAGGACCGTGGGCCGGGCATACCGGACATCGAATGGGCGTGCCGCGATGGGGCATCCACCGCGAACGATTGGATACGTTCGATGGGGTTCGGCGCCGGAATGGGGCTTCCCAATTCCAAACGCGTGTCGGACAAGTTCGAGATAGAGTCCGAGGTCGGGAAGTACACCAAGGTCACATGCACGTTCAATCTTGGAGAAGGTAAGGAGCCGGGCAAATGACGATCGAATCGGTTCGAGACTATGCGGCCATGAGTTCGGTTGGCGCGTCCATCATCTTTGACGATGTGATGCGGAAGATTTCAAAGGGCGAGAGGTATAATCTCGGATTGGCCACAGGCAATACGATGATAACGCTTTATGACGAACTGGCTGAAAAGCTGAATCGCGCAAAGGCGGATCTCTCGCTTCTGTCCACCTGGAACCTTGATGAATATTCAACGGACGGAAAGTCCACCGTTCCACACGACCATCCGCTTTCCTACTGGAAGTACATGCACGAGAAGCTTTTATCGAAGTTCGATCCGGCGCTTGGCTTCAATGACGCAAACGCGCATTTCCCGGAGCCGGGCAGCTGCGATGCGTACGATCCTGCGATAGCGTCGGCTGGCGGGCTTGATCTTCAGCTTCTCGGGATAGGTTTCAACGGACACATCGCGTTCAACGAGCCGATGCGCGAGGATGAGATTTCGGTGGAGGATTTCGGACGGCTCCCGACTCGCGTTCTGCCGCTTTCGGAGGAGACGATCGTCCAGAATACCGCAGTCACGGCTGGCGGCGATTCGTCGCTTGTTCCGCGCTACGCCGCCACGATGGGCATGGCTCCGATTCTCGCCGCGCGGAAATGTCTGCTGCTGGCGTGTTTCCGGGAGCAGACCGCGCCGCTCAAGGCGATAATCGAGAAGGGGCGTCCTACGCCGTTCCTTCCGGCTTCGTATCTCTGGCGGCATCCCGATTTCCGTCTGATCTATACAGCAGACAAGATAGAGCTGTGAACCATATTTGAAACAAGAGAGGTAAAGAAATGTCTGTTAAAGTGAACCGTCGCGATTTCATCGGTCTGGGTGCAGCCTTTGCGGCGACCGGATGTACGACAAAGCCTGTTGCGGTGCTGGCGGCTGAGAAACCGGAATATCATGTGTTTTCGCGCGTGTTCCAGTTCATCAAGGACTACGAGCGTGCGGCGGCTGTGGTCAAGAGCTGCGGCTATGACGGCATTGAGTGGACTGCCCGTCCGAAAGGGTTCATCGAGCCGTCTTTGGCTCCGCGCTATCTGAAGGCCGCCAAACGAGCGGCTGAAGGGGCTGGACTCAAGGCGGAGTCGCTGATCGTGTCTTTCCTGCGCGGCGACGATCCAATGGCCTACGACATCGTTTCGGCGGCGGCCGATGCTGGATTCAAGAGCTTCCGCGGAGCATACTTCAAGTACGATCCCAAGAAGACGATGCAGCAGAACCTCGACGAGATCAAGCGTGGGTTCGAGTCGCTCGAAAGCCTTGCCCGCAAGACGGGCGTCAAGGCGTGCTATCAGAACCACAGCACCTACAATCCGAAGATCGAGCTTTTCGGCAGCGTGGTCTGGGATCTTGCGCACATCCTTGAGGATTTCGATCCGAAATATGTCGGTGTGCAGTACGATGTCATGCATGCGCAGGCTGAGACAGGGCCTTCGTGGATGCACTCTGTCGGTATTGTCGCTCCTTGGATCGATATCCTTTGTCTCAAGGACTTCTGGTTCGAGCCGAATCCTAAGAATCCGAAGATGTGGCGACGCCACCTCTGTCCGGCGGGAGAGGGAATCGTTCCGTGGGCGCAGTACAAAGGCATACTCGAACAGTATTCGCTGAGGCCGCGCTACACCGTCCATTTCGACTATGACTTCCCGACAGACGAGAAGGGCGCGATCCGCTGCGCCACGTCCGACCTGAAGTTCTACCGTTCGGTACTGGGATGATCATTCCGTAGAGTATGGATGTTCATTCCCGTTTCGTGGTATAATACGCTGCATCAAGGAGCAGTATAATGATAGACATCAAGAAGATCCGTGAAGAGTTCGATGCTACCGTCGAACAGCTCGCCCGTCGTGGCGTCGAGAAGGCAAATGTCCAGAAGGCGAAAGATCTGGACGAAAAGCGCCGTTCGCTCATTTCCGAGACCGAGACGCTGAAGGCGAAGCGCAACTCCGCCTCAAAGGAGATCGGCATGATCGCCAAGCAGGGCGGTGACATTGCAGCGGCCAAGGAGGAAATGCGCAAGATCGGTGATCGCATCGCCGAGATTGATCGCGAACTTGCCGTCGTCGAGACGGATCTTCGCGATACGCTGCTTTCCATTCCGAACCTTCCCGCGCCGGAGATTCCGACAGGCATGGATTCCGAGTCCAACGTCGTCGTGCGCACCGTCGGGGAATGGAAGGATCCCGCCTACGCGATTCCCGACCACATGACGATCGGCGACAGGCTCGGCATCTTCGATTTTCCGCGCGGCGTGAAGCTCACCGGCACCGGATTCCCGATTCTCCTCGGTCAGGGCGCAAAGCTTCAGCGCGCGCTGATC
>JAFXEA010000099.1 GCA_017521065.1 Kiritimatiellia bacterium
AGCCGATGTGCGGCGTCCCCTACCACGCGCTCGAAACATACCTCGCAAAGCTGATCCGCGCCGGCATGACCGCCGCGCTCTGCGACCAGGTCGAGGACCCCAAGACCGTGAAAGGACTTGTCCGCCGTGAGGTCACGCGCATCGTAACGCCCGGAACTGTAACTGAAGACGGGCTTCTGGATGATTGCGCCAACAATTACATTGCATCGGTATCCGATCTTGGCATAGCGGTGATGGACCTTTCCACCGGTGAGTTCTTCGTTGAGGACTTCGAAACCGAAGCCCAACTCGAAGATGCGCTTGCGCGATACCGTCCATCGGAACTGTTGCGTCCTGACGACTCGAACAGATGGACGTTCTCTCTCGATGCTGCGACAGAGGAACTGCGCAGGCACTTCAATGTAGCCACACTTGACGGATTCGGTCTTGAAGGCAAAGGTTCCCTCATATCTGCGGCAGGTGCATTACTATACTACGTGCACACAACCCTTCGCCACGCGGTTGACCACATACGTTCCGTACGTCTGAGGGAATCAACGGATTCCCTCGCCCTTGACGCCGGAACGATCCGCCATCTCGCCCTTCTCCCTGGAGATGGCGTCACGCGCGAGGCGTCACTGTTCGGCACGCTGAACGCCACGAAAACCCCCATGGGCGCGCGTCGTCTGGCGGCATGGCTCCGTCAGCCGCTCTGCCGACAGGTGGAGATCAACGCACGTCTTGATGCGGTTGAGACGTTTGTGAACAACCGCACAACGCTTTCTCTCCTGCAATCCAGACTTGACGGGGTGCGCGACCTTGAACGCCTGATCGCCAAAGTAGATTCGGGGCGTGCAAACGCACGCGATCTCAACGCGCTCGCGGCCTCGCTCCGTCCAGTACCGGATATCAGGGACTCTTTCTCCGCCGAATGCTCGGCTCTTGCCGACATCCAGTCGCGCATGATACCTGAAACATCTATTGTCGATCTCATAGACCGAGGAATCGCCGAAGAGCCCAATGTCATTTTGACGGAAGGCAATCTCATCGCGCCCGGATACAGCACAGAACTTGACGAACTGCGCAACCTCGCGGCTGAAGGACACAGATGGATAGCCGAGTATCAGGCAAAGGAAATCGAACGCACCGGAATAAAGACGCTTAAGGTCCGCAGGAACTCTGTGTTCGGGTTCTACATCGAAATATCCAAGGCCTTTGCGCACCAGGCACCGCCCGAATACGAACGCCGCCAGACCCTTACGACAGGCGAACGCTTCACGACTCCGGAACTGAAGGAATATGAGCAAAAGGTAGTTGGCGCCCAGGAGAAATCCTTCGCCTTGGAGCAGGAGCTTTTCCGCGGTATCGTGGCACAGGCGGCGGAACGCACGGCTTCCATCCAGCGCACCGCCGTTGCAATCGGCGAACTGGATGCGCTGCTTTCGTTCGCCGACCGCGCTCTCGCCGCCGGTTATGTGCGTCCTGAGATAGACGATTCCGACGTCCTTGACATTGAGGATGGCCGCCATCCCATCATCGAACAGCTGCCTGACGCGGAGCCATTCGTACCCAATTCCACACTTCTCAACTGTTCGACAGACCAGATAATGCTCATCACTGGTCCAAACATGGCAGGTAAGTCCACATATATCCGTCAGGTGGCGACAATTGCCGCAATGGCTCAGGCTGGCTCGTTCGTTCCCGCCACACGGATGCATCTTGGCGCGTTGGACAGGATCTTCACCCGAATCGGCGCAGGTGACGACTTTTCACGCGGACGCTCTACGTTTCTCGTTGAGATGCAGGAGGCAGCCAACATTCTCAACAACGCCACACCGAAGTCCCTCATCGTATTGGACGAGATCGGACGCGGCACGTCAACATTCGACGGCATTTCCATCGCATGGAGCGTAGCCGAATACCTGCATGAAAATCCGCAGGTCAAGGCGAAAACGCTTTTCGCAACGCATTACCACGAATTGACAGACCTTGCCGACCGGTTCTCTGGCGTCAAGAACTGGACGGTGCGCGTAAAACAGAATGGAGAGAAGATCGTATTCCTTCGCCGCATCGTTCCCGGTGTCGCAGAGAAGTCCTTCGGTATCCACGTAGCGGCAATGGCAGGATTGCCAAAGGCTGTGGTGGACAGAGCAGGACGAATCCTTGCAAATCTCGAGGCGAACGATATTGATGTGGACGCAGCGAAGATTGTGCGCCGTCCGCGCAAGAAGCTTTCCGACATCCCAGGACAGATGACGCTCTTTTGATGAGTGTTGCAATGGTGTGCGTACTATCCGCCATTTTGTCTGCAGAACCCATCAAAATCAAGTGCGCTATTGCGATTCCATCCCACTTTTGATACAATACAAGCACTTTTTTTCAACATCAACAGAAAACAACTCTATAACTTAACGTAAGGAGCGGACAAAATGTCAGGTCATAGCCATTGGGCGACAATCAAGCGCGCGAAGGGCGCCGCAGACGCCAAGAAGGGAAAAATTTTCTCCAAGCTCGGCAAGGAAATCACGATCGTCGTGAAGGCAAAGGGCGGCAATCCCGACAACAACCCCACGCTGCGCACACTTATCGCCAAGGCCAAGGCCGCGCAGATGCCTAACGACAACATCGAGCGCGCCATCAAGAAAGGCACCGGTGAACTGGAGTCCGCAGCGCTCGTCGACGCTCAGTACGAGGGCATCAAGGGCGGCACCGCCGTTGTCGTCAACGTTCTTACCGACAACAAGAACCGCGCCGCCGCTGAAGTCGGCAATGTGTTCAAGAAGAACGGCATTGAATTCGCCAAGCAGGGTAGCGCCACGCGTCTCTTCGACCGCATGGGGCAGATCATGATTCCCGCTGCCGATGGTGTCACAGAGG
>JAFXEA010000100.1 GCA_017521065.1 Kiritimatiellia bacterium
CCCTCGTGGAGTTCCTGCCGCTCATTTTGCTGTAGCGCCTCTTCCGGGTTTTGCCGAGCAGCGTCTTACCGACCCGATGCTTGTCGAGAAGGTGCGTGAAGGACTCAAGAAGTATCTCGCGGCGGAAAAGCGGCGCGGTTCATTAGTTGTTGAGGACGATGCCATTTCTGGCGGATTCGCCTTAGATGGGCTGGTGGTCGCTGCGCGTACGGATCGCGTTCCTGGTGCAAGACGCAGGCAGATCGTCGGAGGGAGACGCGGTCAGGCTGCCGCCAGTTCCGGAGAACGCCTTGGCGAGGCGATGGATATCGAACCGGGCGAGCTTGTCGTCCATCTCGACCATGGCATCGGACGCTTTCTCGGTTCCACGGAAATAGAGGTTGGCAAAACTCGCAGTGAGGTTTTCTCCATCGAATATGCGGATGGAGCGAAGCTTCATGTCCCTGTCGCCCATGCGCATCTCCTTTCGCGCTATGTTGGCGTGAAGGGCGAGAAGGTGAAGCTCCACCGTTTGGACGGACGTCGCTGGACGAAGGAGAAATGCGACGCGCAGCGGGCGGTTGCCGATCTTGCGGCCTCTCTCCTTGAGACTCAGGCGAGGCGCGCTGTCGTTCCGGGCTTTGCATACAATATCGAAGAAGATGGCGTCGCCGCGTTCGAAGCGGCGTTTCCGTATGACGAAACCCCCGATCAGGCGGCGGCAATCGAGGATGTGAAGCGCGATCTTGCGTCCACAAAGCCGATGGATCGCCTTATCTGCGGTGACGCCGGATATGGCAAGACGGAGGTCGCCATGCGCGCCGCGTTCATCGCGGCGATGAACGGAAAGCAGACCGCGCTTCTCGCGCCGACAACGGTACTTGCGCAGCAGCATTACGAGATGTTCCTTGCGCGATTCTCGGAGACTCCGGTTCGGATCGAGGCAATGAGCCGTTTTCAGACCGACGAGGTCAAGAAGGGGGCACGTTCGCGTCTCTTGAGCGGTGCTGCCGACATTGTGATAGGAACGCATGCGCTTCTTTCGTCAAAGGTGCAGTTCAAGGATCTCGGGCTGATAATCGTGGATGAGGAACAGAAGTTCGGGGTGCGCCACAAGGAGTATCTCAAACGCCTCCGTGCGACGGCGGACGTCCTTACGATGAGCGCCACTCCGATTCCGCGTACGCTATATCTTTCGATGACCGGTGCGAGAGATCTTTCCGTCCTTAAAACGCCTCCGCGCGAACGAGTTGCGACAGAGACGAAGATCGTCCGTGACAATGACCCTACGATACGCACCGCCATAGAGCGCGAACTCAATCGCGGCGGACAGGTGTACTATCTCTACAACCGTGTAATCACAATCGCAAAGGCGGAAAAGCGGTTGCGTGAACTCTGTCCGGGAGCGAAGATCGATGTCGCCCATGGGCAGATGCCCACGAACGTTCTTGCGGAAAAGATGCGTCGCTTCTCGGATGGGCTTACCGATGTGCTGATCTGCACGACGATTGTCGAGTCGGGCCTGGACATCACACGTGCGAACACCATCATCGTTGACCGTGCGGACCGTTTCGGGATAGCAGAGCTCTATCAGCTGCGCGGACGTGTCGGACGCGGTTCGCGTCAGGGATACGCCTACTTCCTTCTGCCGGAGGAGGGGCTTGTGGATTCCGACGCCCGTGAGCGTCTTGACGCGCTGCGGAAACATTCCGGTCACGGAAGCGGATACAACCTTTCCCTTCGAGACCTTGAGATTCGCGGAGCAGGAAATCTTCTCGGGAGCGAACAGTCCGGACATATCGCCGCCGTCGGCTTTTCGCTCTACTGCCAGCTCCTTCAGCGGACGATTGCGAAGTTGCGCGGAGAAACTGTGCACGACATTATTGACGTGTCCATCAATCTCGATTTCATAGACTTCTCTCCCGGTACCGCAGATCCGGACGCAGGTGCGTCTCTGCCGTATGATTATGTGGAGGAGGAGTCTCAGCGGATGGATTTCCATCACCGACTGGCGGAGACCGCCACGGTAAAGGATGTCCTTCGTCTTAGGCGCGAGCTTGCGGACCGCTACGGCAAACTGCCGCCCGCTGCTGTGCGCCTGGTTCGTTTGGCCGAGTTCAGGGTCCGCTGCGCGGAAAGACGGATATCGCGTCTTGATGTGACGGGAGAGCGTGCCGTCTTCTACATGCAGGGAAGCCGCGATCCCGCGTTTGTAGAACGTATTGAAGGCAAAACCGCCGACAGGAAGATTTCGTCCCTTTTCAGCATGCTGGAAAGTGTTTGATTTTCGGATTTTGATGGTGCATTGCTCTCCAGTCTGATGCGGTCGCTCCATATGTCTTTCTGAACTGTGCGGCAAGATGCTGCGGAGAGGCGAATCCAAGAGATTTCGCGATGACTTTTATCGCCATATCGGTTTCTGCAAGGAGTTTCTGCGCGGCTTCAAGGCGGCATTTCGTCAGATATGCGTATGGGGGCAATCCAATCACCTGCCTGAATAGAGAGGTGAAATGGCTTTCTGAAAGTTTTGCATGCGCCGCAAGCTCGGCTGTCGAAAACCGGTGGGAGGGACACTTGCGTATAAGTTTTGCGATGTTGGATATCTTGGCGAGCGTCTTCAGGGTCGGTCGGTTCCCCGCGCTTTCCGATACGACGAGCAGCAGCCTCAGGACAATGGTGCGCAGCATGAGCGTTCGGTAGGCACCTGGAGCAAGGTCTGATGACGCCCTGAAGAAATCCTTGAAGAGCTGATGCACGGTCGGGTCAACGGCAAAGACATGAGCTTGGATCGCCTTGAGCTTCTTTGCGAGTTCATCGCTCTCCTTTTTCGAAAGTCCGAGCACCGTGCGGCCTTTCGACGGATATCTGAAGAACAGCCAGTATATGCGCATCCCTTTGTGGTTCGTCACCAGATGGTGGCGGTCACCGGGTTGCGTCAGGAATATGTTGTTTGGAAGTATGGTGTGTGTTTCTCCTTCACATTCAAACACTAGAGAAC
>JAFXEA010000011.1 GCA_017521065.1 Kiritimatiellia bacterium
CCCGCTCTTTCGCCTCTTTCAGCAGATCCTCGAGCGACTTCTCTTCAATTTGCTTCGCGTCGAGGCCGACGATTTTCAGGTAGTCTTTAAAGCCCTTAGGATCGGCCTTCGCCAGCTTCTCGGCATCGAACTCGAAAACGGGGAACGCCATGTACCCACTTGGCAGGTATCTGCCCGTATGATTGGCAAGACCGCTCTCCGACAGGAAGTTCATGGCGTCTAGCTGCCCCAGGTGCTCGATGTCGATCGCTGCTTGAAACGGCTCGAGCGCAGGCGCCGACGGGATGTTCACCGTCAGGTCAGCGTAGGGATAGGTGCTGCCATCGGAGTCAACGCCTTTAAGCCCTACATAGATGTTGTCGTTCATCGTGTAGGCGCTGATCATCAGCGCGACTTTCTGCTTGCCCCCATAGGATGATTCGTAATAGTAATGCGGTATATCTGTACTCATGTTGATTTCTCCTCGTAGTTATTTGGCGATGCGGCCGGTTTACCTCTCCGGCTCGCCCTTGCCCTTCTCGGGCTGGGACTTGTCGGATTTCTCGAAGGCCTTTGCCTGCTTGATCTCCTTCGCAAGTTCCATCCTCAGCTGAAGGTCCTCTCGATTCGTAAGCTTCTCAAATCGAAGCTTGTCGATCTCATGCCCGTCGAAACCCGCCGTAATGGTGCGGAACAGGTCATCCTCGCTGGTTATGTCGCCGTCCACGGCACCCATGAGAAGAAAGCCCGCGGGCTCGTCCTCCCCTTTGCAGGTAATGATCTGCAAGTCCCCGAAGAGACCGTCTGCGGCTGTGTAGATCGATGCATCCTCGCCCCACTTCTCGAAGTTGTCGAGGCTCCCGACGAAGACCCTCGCCGTATCAATGCCGATTTCCTTGCTTTCGATTTCGTGGTGCTTGTAATGATGGATAGCCGCGCCTTCTTCGTCTTCCACAACCCTAAGACCGCTCATCGTCGTCTTCCTCCCGAGAGATAGGGCGAAATCGACGTACCCGTCGTCGTCGCGCGTGGATTCCATCTTCATGACCCAGCCACTCGAAGGGTGGAATTCCTTTTGGTAGCAGCACCATACCGTGCTGTCATAGCTGGGATCGCTGAAGGCGACACCCTTTTTGAGCTGGGGAATCTCTGCATATCTCGTTGTTTTCTCCATTATGTTCACCTTCCTTAGATATTGTTTTTCTTTGCATCCATGTTTGCTCGCATGTGCCTCACGGCCAAGCGCGTGTGCTTAACAACGCGAAGTGCACGCAAACTTGAACAACTAATTTCTGGAACTATGTTCCAAATCTTCATGGCTTCCAAAACACAACCCCCGCAGGCAGGAATTGCCCACGTGAAAGCGAGGTCTTTCGGACTGTCGTATTTGCGTTCATGGAAGATGTATTGCCCGGATATTGGGTGAAGCAACAAACCGTTACCCACACGTGAAATGCCGGATATGCGGGCTGGTCGCTTCATCAGCAAACCTCTTTCCCGATGCGGCGCACGAGGCCGACAACAAGTGCATTGCCCATGCAGAAGGTGCGCTGAGAATCGGTCATGCCGGTGTTCGTCCAGTTGTCGGGGAACCCGAACAACCTCTCGACCTCAACGGGCGTAAGTCGCCTGAGCGTGCCGCCCGATGCCCTGATGACGTGCTTGAAACGAGAAGGGCTCACTCCCCCTTCGCCAGTCAGGATGGTCCTGGACGGCTTGTCGGGATCGTCTGGAAACGCCACGGCACCTTCTGAGTATGTGTAGGCATAGCCGTTGCGCTTGCAGACGCGTCGCTCTTTCTTGGCTCCCTTGAGGTATGCCCAGCGCTCAAGCGAGGCATCGCTGACGTAATAGCTTTCGGGAACGTCCTTGTCTGGCAGCAGGACATCGCCAAGCACCCGAGTGGATCCGTCGTAGACGGAGCTTACGGAAACTGTGCTCACATGCCCGTTATGCATGATGCCAGCTTCAAGGAACGCCGACTTCTTGGCACCAATGCCAAATGAGCTTGAGATTTGTGCCAATTCTCCGCATATGGAGATGTCGCTTCTGACCTCCCCCTTTGCTTTAGCGGGGAAGGCGCGCGCAAGGACGCCTGAGCGCAACAGCAAATCCTCCGGATTGCAGAATGCAGGCAGGCGCTCCCCAAAGATGAAGACCCGCCTGCGGCGCTGGGGAAACCCGTAATCGGCGGCATTGACCACCCGCCACTCAACGCGGTAACCAAGCTGATCAAGGCTGTTCAGGATGATGGCGAAGTCGCGCCCCTTCTGGCTGGAGGGCGATTTCAGTAAGCGGTCGACATTCTCAAAAAGGACGTAATGCGGCTTCTTCAGCTCAAGCATTCGAACGATTTGCCACCAGAGCACGCCCTTTCTTCCCTGAATGCCCTGAGACCGGCCGCTGACCGCGACGGAATAGTCCTGGCATGGGAATCCGCCGCACAAAAGGTCAAACGCAGGAAAATCGCGCTCTCCCCTTTCCAGCTGGTCAAGAACAATTTCGATGTCTTCGTTGACGCACGAGCCAACTCCGAAATGCGCCTCATAGCAACGCCACGCAAACTGCCTGCCAGGCGTTCCAGGCGGCTCCCACTGATTGGACCAAACGACCTCCATGCCTGCGCCCTCAAGCCCCAACCGGAAACCTCCCACACCGGCGAATAACTCTGCCACGCGTAGTTTCC
>JAFXEA010000101.1 GCA_017521065.1 Kiritimatiellia bacterium
CTATCGCACCGATCCCGGAAACGCCGATACGGACATGGATGGGCTTTCAGACGGCGAAGAGATTTCCGCAAGCTCTCTTCCTGTTGGGCGCGATTCCGACGGAGATGGTCTTGTTGACGGTTCCGATCCCGATCCCGCTGTTTCCACTCCTCTTTCAGATCTTGATGGCGACGGCATTCCTGATGCATACGAGAACCATTGGTTTGGAGGAACAAATGCGGTCGACTCAATGACAGACAGGGATGAAACAGGCTTTACCCTCTTGGAGAAGATTTCGGCTGGCATCAATCCGACCAATGCTCCATCGGAAGTTCATGTCGGCAATGCCAATTCACTTGTGTCATGGAGGCTTTTTGACGGATTTACGCTTGCCTGCCAGCAAGGAGCAACCAATGTCATATGGGAGCGTACGTTCAATGTCAACCGGTCAAGCGCCTGGCAGCAGTTCTTCATTTCATCATCCAAGGATTCTGCCGCACATTGGAATCTAAAGGGTATGACCCTTGAGTGGGAGACGAACGAGGGTGCGGCAGGCTCTGTGTCATCGTCGCCGATGGGCGACAGTTTCCGTATTCCGCTTGCCACGAATGAATGTCCGGCGGCAATAACGCTTCGCCTCCGCTCAAAAGGCGCGGCAGTCCTTCAAATGCCCGAACCTCTGTTTTTCATCGCGTATGCTCCTGTGTTCAAGATCGAAGGAGGGGAGGCGATTGAAGGAAAGAGCGGAAAGCGGTTCAGTCTCTTCAAGGGTGGAGTCGGTTCCTCCATCAGTCTCACCGTTGACCATTCCCTGCGTCCGTGCAACGCTCCGCTTGGTGATGATGAAAAGGATGTGGCAAGCCTCTATGCGATATCCGAGATGAACGAGGAGTTTGAATTTTCGGGCGATGACAGCGGTGGAAAGATAACGCCAAAACGTCCAGGAACTTGTGACCTGCCTGATTTCACCGTTGGTGGACTGCCGACGCAGCAGACGTTCAACGCCCGTGCAAAGGGCTCCAGAAGCGGTGGCAGTGAAACTACGATAATCGTCATCGACCCTTCATCAGGATGGAGATGTGAAGGGCATGGATACGGGTATGACGGCATGGGATATGATTGGGCTGATGATTACTATTACGAAGAGGATTCCTACCCGCTTGATTCAAGCTGTTTGCGTCGTTCATGGTCGCGTGGATATGAAGGTGGCTGGAACCATGAGTATTGTGAGGTCTGGGTCTCTTCGGGAATGGGCGGCGATTATGGATATGTGACTTCTTCGGTTGAGGGGGAAACAGGCAAACTGTTTGTGGATGGAATCGAGGTGTGGTCGAGCACTCCGGAACACACATACGGCGGCGATGAAGGGAGCTTTGGCGGTTCCAGTGAATATGAGCTTGAAGACGGGTGCAACAGCTGTGAGACGGACTGTGCGAACGGAAACTGCGATTCGCTTGAAGGTTCATCTCTTGGCTCTCTCAAGTTCCGCATTCCGCTTGGCTCTCCGGTGAAAGGGCAGGTGTCGGGCTTTGTGTGGATTGCTGCCGATGAACCGATTCACATATACAAGGAGATGTTTAACGTAATTTCCCATCCTGATGCATCAATAGAGGAGACGGATGCGGGCGGCGTCAGGCGCATCGTCTCCCATGACTCTCGAGGACGTGATGTGCGCATTGAGGATACTTCATCAGGCGTGAGGATTGCCATATACGAAACTCTCTCCCAGAAGCTGGAGCATACATGGGAGATCCTTAATGTGGACGGCAATTCTGAACAGGTGCGGCTACGCAAGATAAGCCGCCTCGACAATGTGATGTCCGATGAGACCTACACCTACAGGTTTGGCGATTGGGTGAAATTCGACAACATTGCCCAGATCGAAACCGAGCTTAACATCTCTGACGATTTTACGGAGTATGGCGATGGCGTAAAACGCGAGACAAGAACGACCAGAGATGCGTCCGGTAACATTCTTCAATCGGTAACAACATGGCAAACACGCATCGGCGACTTCGACAATGCCGTGATGCGAGAGATCCGCCGCGAAGAGTCTACAGGACGCGACTGGAAATGTACGGAAGCCGACTATTGGAACGATCCGTCCCACTCGGGTAGACACGGCCAGTTGCGCCTTGTCAGTGGCAATGCCCGGGCGTGGGTCTATACGGACTTCGACGAACAAGGGCATGAGACGCTTCGCATAGAGCAGCGAGGGAATGCGGAAACGCCAGCGGACTTCCCGTATGTCGTATCGAACGTCCTCTACAATGCGTCCGCCCTTGAAAACGCATTCGTTACCGTCAAGGACTATGCGCCATTCACCCTTGATGATTGCCATAAAGACGATGCGGCGAAGCCGAGACAGGAGACGCGCTATGTTGTCGTAAATGGAACTCCAACGGTAATCGGCCGCACATGGACATGCTACACGCGACTTACGCGCAATGGCTATGCCGCCATAAGGAAAGAGACTTGGCGTGCTTCTGCTCCAGACGCACAGTTGAATGATCTTTCAAATGCTTATTCCTATGAAATCACGTACGCTGAAACGGGCGTTGGAACTCCGCTTTTGATGCGTGGTGCGGTTGCTGAATCAATGGATGAGAATGGAGTTCTTACAGAAAATACCTATTCACTTAGTGATTCCATTCTTGCGCAGGTCTCTCGCAAGTCATTTGATGGCACTTTCAATCAGACCTATACCGTCACCGAAAAGGATGCCACATACGGAACGGTTCTGTGCAGGAGAGAGTGCTTAAGCGCAGATGATACTGTTGTCGCCGAGGAGGTGTCCTCATATGACGAAAAGAACCGTTTGCGCTCTACCACTTACTTTGACGGAACATTCATCACTAATGCTTATTCCTGCTGTCGTCTTTTGTGGCGTCAGGATCGAGAAGGGCGCAAGGTTCTTCGTTCTGCAAAGACCGGAACAGACCATCTTTACAATGCGGAAGAGGATGTGTGGCTTGCGGAGTTGGGGAATGGGGAACGGGGAACGGGGACTGGTTTTCGTGTAACGCAGCACTTCTTCGATGCAATCGGGCGAGAGACAAACACGGTCGTTTACGCCGGTTCTGCTCCAGGCGAGGCGGTCGAGGCTTCTGCATCCGACGGCAAGGTGCATTCGTGTGAAACAACTGAATACCCCTATGGCGGTGATGACTATGCCGTCCATACCGATGAGA
>JAFXEA010000102.1 GCA_017521065.1 Kiritimatiellia bacterium
CATGCGCAAGCGCGGACGCGACGAGTCTCTCGATTACACTCTTGCCGTCCAGCATCTCATGAAGAAACGACTTGTCGCCCGTCTCAAGCACATATGCATGCGAGAGAAGCAGCACCTTCTCATGGTTGATCGGATAATACGGCCCAAGAGCCTCAAGTCTGATCGGATCGAACGCATAGCAGTCTGTAAGATCAAGACGCAGAAATGCGCGTATGTGCGCCTTCGCCGCCTCTGGATTCAGCATCGGCCAAAGACGATATATCTCGCCATAGTTCCACAGGTAGTTGCATACGCACCCGCCGTTCATCCCTCCGGTAGCATAATACGGACGCAACTTGAACTCAGGAACATTCCATTCGTTCAAGAGAAGATGCAGAAGCGAGCGGCAGTAGAGCTGTTCAAGCTCCGCACAGTCCGTCTCCAGTGACGGCATGCGCTCACAGAGCTGACGTACACGTCGCAGCCAGTCCTCGGCGGATCGTGCGATCTCGGAAGTGGCGTTCGCAAGCAGCTTTTTAGCGCACTTCAATGTGTCATCCTTGCGTCCAATAGCCAGACTCAAGGTGAAACTCCGCCGCTCCCCAGGCTTCATACCTTTAACATCAATAACCTTTTTCCCTGACGGCAATGCAACTGCAAGCTGCACATCGTCATTTTCTCCGTTCAGCACAATGGCTCCATCATTGAACTGCGGCACGACCGGCTTCTGATGGTACGGCTTCACAAAGCCCCACTTTTCAAGGATGTTCACACCTCCCGTTGCGCAGAATTCCATCTGAAGGTTCTGTGCGGAAGATGAAACATTTTCGACCTCGAACCGCAAGATGCCGGCCCTTTCGCCCGCAATGGGATAGAGACGGCTTTCTATGCGCCATGTGCCGTTAGTACCGGTGCGACGGAGGACATCCGGACGCCATTGATGCGAGGATGACTTGATGTTTTCTCCGTTGAACCGAACGGCGAACCAGAATCGCGCCGAATAGTATGGAGGAGAAAAAAAGCCGCGAATCTCCGTAGTGTCGTCAATCCAGCCGTTGAATGTCACATGACCGTTCACAAGTCCGCAGTCCGCTGCAGAGATGCGGTTGGACGGCGTACCTATCGCAATCAGAGAATCGAACCGTTCTGCAAAAGGCACTCTGTCTGCGGCCGAACAAGCAAAAACAGGCATCAAAACGGCCATCATTCCGACGAGTCTCTCCAACATAATTTCTTTCTCTCCTGCCATCAATTGTCAACAGTTTCCGGCACCTTTCGGCAACCGATTATTCCTTGTTTTTGTAGATTCCTACGCAATCAAAACAGTTTGGCTCAATTTCCGTTGCCGGCCCACCGAAAGTTACGCTGACTTCGGTCGCATTGTCCGGCACAAGAACATGATAGCGCAATTCGTTCCATTCTTCATGATTCCACCCTGCGGAAGGAAGCACGTTCCGTGGACGTCCAAAAAGTTCGTTGTTATACTTGCCATCCGTAAGGAATGACACGCCGATGCGCGGATTGCGCCCCTTCACGAACGCCTTGATGTAGATCTCATCACTCGGTTTCACCTTCACCCGCGAACAGAAACAACCGTTGCCATTCTGCCTTGCGCAACCTTCTTTAGAAAGAGCCCCCTCCTTTACATTGCGCTCAAACCTGCTCTTCGGCGCGTTCTTGTCGCGGCTCCATGTGGAGTCGAGTCCTCCGACGCGGACCATGCGCCCAGCCTTGATGTCCTCTTCAAGAGGCGAATAGTCGCCCTTGACAATCTTGATCATACGCGAAAATCCCGGCAGCAGCTCCTCCCACGTCTTGCGGTAATAGCACCGCTCCGTATCGACACCTGGCGGCTTGGAAAGATCACGTTCCCAGTTCACGTACGTACCGCGCTCGCCGTATATCCATACATAGTCGTCCGCGACATTGACAACGCGCTGCAGGTTCTCGTGCCATCGTTTGAGTCTCGAGCCTCCAAGCTCCGGAAAATAGTACTCGGATGTCGATGGGTTTATGTAGGAATCGGAATATTGCCCAAACGACACGGAAAGCTGAGCAAGGAACTTCTTCCTGTTCTCAGGGGCGATCTGTTCCAACGATCCACGGGACGTGCGCCATGCTGCAGTGGTGATCTCGTTGCGGTTCGCGTTGCCATGGTATCCGCGCTCTTCGTTCCCTTCCACAATTATCGATTCGGGCGGCATGGCATCAATCGCTCCGTTCATGAAATAGCCCCAGAGTTCACCGTACGATTCGGTAACAGCCGCCTGATCCGTGCCGAATTCGGGGGTCGTCCACGCATGCCATTTCTGGATCGTGGAGAACAGCCACGAGCAGCTGAAGCGGAGATCGGGATATCCGTGAAAGATCGCTTCGAACACCTGCCGCCCGCGCCTGCGCACAAGATTTGCCAGCTCCGCCGCCGGCGGATCGCCCTTCGCCGCGAAGAACTGCTTTCCTTCCGAATAATCCTCTTCGTCGAAGATGATTCCTGCAAGTCCCATGTCATATGCCAACTCGGCAAGAAAACGCAGATTGTCCGCCGCCATCTCCCATGCATCGTCATCGCGCCAGTCGATGCGATTCTTAGAGGTGAGCCCCACGCGGAGCTTGGATTTCGGCAGATGCCCCTCCTTCATGATCTTTGATATGATCCTCCGCGAACGGGAGAAGTCGGCCTTGCGGATGCTGATGGGTTTAACCTCGCTGGGGCGTCCGTGAAGCGGATCGGCCATCTTTATCTCAGTCCCTTCATCCGGCCATACGCAGCGGGCAGTAAACGCAATGCCGTCAATGCCGATTGCGGCTATATCCTTCGCTTTGCGTTCGTAGTCCTCAAGCCTCGCATGCATAACGTCGTGCCCCCATGCCACGATATATTTGCGCTTCGGCTCCGGCGGACAGTCGAAGAGCATCTGCACGATACGGCCCGAGCCGGAGGCGTTCGGACTCCAGGGGAAATACCACGGATTCGTGTCATGGTAGCGTTCGCCCACAATGAATTCATCAGAGACAGAATACTTGAGCGTCGCATTAAGCACCTGCTTCGCAAGGTCGAACTTCCCGGCTCGCATCCATGCGTGCATCCACTGCTTCTCGCACCATGTGGTGTACCATACATGGCGGTTGAATTCCGGAACCGGAGACGGATGGCGCATGTAGAGACCGTTCTCGTTGGCATAGCCGCGGCGGAGGATGTTCTTGCGCAGACGCAGAAGCTCGTCCGTGGTGAGGAGTCCGCTTTCCGCAAAGCCCGCGGGATGCAGATAGAAGAACCCCTGCTTGACCAGCTCATCCTCGCGCTCGCCGGTCGCAGTTACCGGAAGGAATAGTTCATCCTTTCCCTTGGAGTTCTCGCGCCAACGGTCGAGAATTTTCACGATGGTCGCGCGGTAGTCCTTCCACTCGGCCCGAACCTCCTGTGCATTCGGCGCGGCGAACATCTCGCAGGCCTTCGCGTACCATTCGAGTGCGGTCATGTTCACGAGATCCGTATGCCCCCAATGCTGAAGACCCGAAGCGGAATCCGTAGATTTCATCGAGGGGAAAAGTCCGTCCGCCATGCGCTTCGCCTTTATCCACGCAAACGACCTCTCCGCCTTCTCGGAATGGCGCCGCCAAAGCGCTGTGTTGCGCGTCTGCACGCAGTGCTGGGCGAACATCCTCAGCACATAGGCCGTGTCGCCCGCCCAGTTGTTGCGGAACGGACCGGCCTCTCCATTTTTCTGGACGCAGTGCGTCATGTAGAAATCGCATATCTCGTCTGCATAGTTCGAAAGCCCCAAAAGATTAAGCGCTATCACCACATGGATGGACTCGCCCGGCCAAACGAGACGCTGAAGACCGCCCTGACGCGGAAGCACATGCTCCGCACCATTTGCAGGCATTGCTATGCACTGCAGCATCTGCACGGCGAGATGGCGCAGAAGCTTCTTGCGTTCGTCGTCGTTGCGCGCAGTTTCCGGCAGCACAAGGCGCGAAAGCTCGGCCTTCCACGATTCTTTCATGGAAACCCGCGCGGCATCATAACCGCTGGAGGGTGTTTCCCCACGTCCGAGTACGAAATCCACGCCCTTCGTCTCGCCGGGCTTGAGCTCGACCGAGAATCTCACTCCTCCCTTCTGCGCATCCCACACGAGTTTTGC
>JAFXEA010000012.1 GCA_017521065.1 Kiritimatiellia bacterium
AAGGAAAGAGCATTTTGCTCACGCGCAAAAATAGTGCGCGTGCCCGCCGAAAAGGACGAAACCGACACACAGCTCGCCTTAAATATCGCGCTCGAAAACGGTGCAGAGGTTCGTTCCGGTTTGCGGGGGCGATCCGCACGTTTTGCGCGATGCGGCCAGAAAGGTGCAGCAGACAGTACCCGTGTCGGCGGGTAAAGGGAGCCGCTCAACCACAGTCATGGGTTTTGACGGCGGCTGAACGGGGAAAAGGAAGGTTTCGGGAGAAAAGAAAATGACAATTTCACTTTTTGCGATAGCGTCGGTGTTTGCGGCGGTGTGCACCGTCGAACCGATAGAGGATGCGGTGGCGGTAAAGGATGCAGCCCTCGATTCGGCATGGAGCCAAGTCTCCAACCGACAGGAGCTTGACGGCATGGCGGCGGCGTTCAGGGACAACTTCCGGCTCGCTTCGGGATATTGCGGCATAAAGCGCACGCCCCTCAATGCGAAATCCTACGGTGCGAAAGACTACGGGGCATTCAGGATTGAGAAGGTGATGATCGAAAGCGCTCCCGGTGCGTTCGTTCCGCTGCTCGTTTTCCTGCCGGACGAAAAGCGATTCGCGCCTCCCTATGCCGGATTCGTCTTTATCCCGGGGCATGCGATTGAAGGAAAAGGATATGCTCCATACCTCCATACCTGTGAACTGGGTGCGCGAAACGGACTGGCGTCTGTCATATTCGATCCTATAGGACAGGGCGAGCGCTCGCAGGGCGCGGGAATCAGGAACGCCGACGAGCATGTGCGCATAGGGGCGTACGCGGCGCTCATCGGGGAAACGACAGCGACATACATGATCCGCGACGCATCGAGGGTTCTTGATTATTTCGAGAGTCGTCCCGATATCGATTCCGCCCGTCTTGGAGTGTCCGGCAATTCCGGTGGCGGAACGGTCGGCGCGTACATGATGGTCGTGGAGGACCGTATCAAGGCGGCCGCGCCGTCGTGCTATCTGTCGTCCGTCCGCGAACATCTGACCGCGTGCGGCCCGCAGGATGCGGAGCAGAACTTCTTCAATGAACAATCCTGGGGCTTCAATCATGCGGCGCTCGTGCTTGGAGCCGGTTGCCCCGTGTTGATAAACGCCGCCGTGGAGGACTTTTTTCAAATCGCCGGTTCGCGCTCCACATACGCAATCGTGAAGAAGGCAGCGGCAAATGCCGGATTCCCCGACGGATGGTTTGCGCTTTCCGAAGCACCCGGCAAACACGGTATGTCGAAAATGCATCGCGAGCAGGCTGTCGGATTCCTGCTGAAGCATCTCGCCGGAAAGACGGTCGACGTGGCCGAAGGCGAAACGACCGCCTTCGGCAAAGACGATGTCATCGTGACGCCGGAAGGCGAGGTTTCGCGGCTTTCGGGATTCCGGTCGGTATATGACGATCTGGCGGTGTCGTTCGCCGCACGCGGGGTGTCTGAGGAGCAGGCGGCGAAGAATTCCAGGACGCTTGTCCTCACGGAGAAGTCGGGCAAGGACGCCAAAGATGTCTTGGCGACATTGGGCGGAGTGGTGGTCAAGGGGAAGAGTGCGAGGCTTCGCATAGGCGGCAAAGCTCGGGATGGTGAGGCAACGGCCGTTCTTTTTGCGGAAGGTTCCCGCTATGTGATGAAATCCGGCCGCAAGGGAAAACTTTCGTATTACGAAAGCCGCAAGACGGACGAGGTTGTGGCGGTCGATCTTTACATCGCCGGCCGTTCTCTCGTCGCGCTTCGTGCCGCCGAACTTCTGCTTCTTGCGGATGAACTCAAGCGCCGCACCGGCGTCAGGCCTTCGCTTGTCGCGGAAGGGCGTTTCGTGACAGTCGCCAAGTTCGCCGCGGCTGCTGATCCCGTCGCATTCGCAGAAATCAAATTCGAAAACGCGCCGAAAACGTTTGCCGATTCTCTCAAATCGCGCGACTATCTGTCGTTTGCCGATTCGGGGGCGATGTATTCGGGAAAGAGGGATAACGGGTCTTGCCGGTACCCGACGAAGGAAGGGGATCTGTGGCAGGCGGACTGGTCGTGGAGCGAGGTCGAGCCCGTGCTTACATCGATGCGCAAGCCGGAGATTATCGCATGGAATGCTGCGGGTAAGATCATTTTCAGGCGCGATGTCGGAAAGGGGCAGCAACGTTGCTACGATCCGCACGACCCTACGGTACTGAAATGGCGTTCATACATCCATGTTGGAGGAATTCCCTCTGTGGGCGGAAGTGCGATGCGTTCGCTTTCCACCATCGCGCTGCCGAAGGAGACAGTCGGTTTCAAACTTGGAATTGTTCACTATGGGGATGGGGCTCTGATTGAGAATGTCTCATGCAAGGCCGTAAGGCTCGGCAAAGCTCCTGTGCCGGTGAAGCAAAGATACCCGCAAATCGACGAATCTGGTTCAAGAATACTCTCTGATGAAGAGCTTGACGGGTTTCTGGCGACAAGTCCGCGTCTCAAGCCCGAACTCCGGCGCAACGGCGACAGGGTTGATCTCGTAGTGAACGGAAAAGCGATTATTCCCCGGATATACAAAAGCTCGAACAGGTTCAATGCCAATACGCTTCCGGCGATAAGCGTACATTCGCAGGATGGCTTCAACATATTCACGGTTTCGTTCCGTCTGGATGACGCTCTCCTTCCCATAGACAGGCAAACCGCCGGGATCTGGCGTCCTGACGGTTCGTGCGACCTTGAGAAGGTTCGACGCCATCTTCGCAACGTATTGCGCAGAAATCCCGGCGCGATGTTCATGATCTCGCTGATCGTCGATCCGCCGACAGGATGGGGCGAGCGGAATCCGTCTGAGCTTTTCCGCAACGAAAAAGGACAGTTCGGTGTATTCAAAGGCTGCAGGGTTGTCGATTTCAAGGACAAATGCGAATTCGACCGTTCGAAAGACGAGCGCCCTGCCGTTTCCTATGCATCGGAGCGCTTTGCCGCAGACGCTTCCGGTTTTCTGGAGCGCCTTTTCGCTGAATTGGAGGAACTGCCCGAAGGCAAGTCTGTGATCGGTGCGTATGTCTGCGGAGGAACCGATACTCAATGGCTCGATCTTTTCAACAACCGCGTCAGGGTCGAGCAGGGCGCCGATTATTCCGACGTCATGAAACGCCGGTTCGCGGAATTCCGAAGGAGGAAATACGCTTCCACGAATATTGATGTCACGATTCCTCCTGCGTCTGCATTTTGGGACGCCAAGCGCCAGTTCCTTTTAGGGAATGGCTCATCCGTAATCAGCGACTATCGGGAATTTGTGGCGAAATCAACCACGCAGCTGAGACTCGAGCTCGGAAAGGCCGTCAAGCGCGGAAGCAAAGGGCGTCTCTTGGTCGGATCCTATTCGCCAGCAGGCGGGCTTGAAGGCTATCCATTGATTTCCGCATCCTATTCGAAAGGTCTCTTGGAATCCCCCGACTTTGATTTCTTTGCCGTAGTTCCGAATTATATGCGCGAACATGTAGATCCTGTGATTGCGTCGGTTTATGACGGTTCGTGCATCCGGCGCGGAAAACTCTACATTGGCGAAATGGATCTGCGTACGTCCGAAGTGCAGCATTGGAGCATCTGGGGTAGCGAATTCTGGCGTTCAAACCACACGCCCGAAACATTCATGCGCAAAACTCTCTATTTTGCGGCGAACGCCTTGACGCACGGCGGCTCGTTCCACGCATACGACCTGAACGGCGGCTGGTTCGCCGCCGAAGGTGCGCGAAAGGCGTGGCGGAAGGCCAACGAGTTGGCGGGAAATGTTCGGGCGATGCCGTTGGCGAAGGAGCGTATCGCTCTTGTGGGCGGTGAGCGTTTCTACGATTTCCAGTCGCTGAAGAAGGAGCGGTGTCTGGCGTATCTTCTGCGAGAACAGCCCCGAGCGGCATTGGCTTTCAGCGGTGTCCCGTGGAATCAGTACCTCCTTGACGACCTTTTGGAAATGGACGATGCGGAATTGCCGAAGGTGGTGATCTTCACGGATCTTTCGACCATTACCCATGCGCAATACATGGAGATCCGTTCGTGCTGGCTGAAGGACGGGCGTGTTGTTGTGTGGATGTGGCGTCCGGGGCTTTTTGCCAAGGACGGAACAAAAATCGAAAAGGATCTCGGAATCGCCCACAACTCAAAGATGCATGGAAAGATGGCGTATTCCGACGGAAACTGCAAAGATCCGCTCATGCGCGGAGTGAAGGGAACTGTTATGCCGACCTATCCTTCCTACCATTATTCGAGCGCTCCCGTATGCGAAGCTCTGCCGTCCCGCGGTTGGGAGGCGCTTGCGCCGTTCAAGGATACGGATGTTCCTGCATTGTCGGTGCGTAGGACCGGAAACTGCACGGAGATCTACACGTCCGTCCCCGGCGGCATTACGCCACGGTTTTGCCGCAATATGGCAAGAGAGGCGGGCTTTGCCCCGATAGTGGAGTCTGACGATATTTCCGGATTTGGCTCGGGGATATTCTACCTTCTTGCGCAGAGCGACGGCGTCAAGCGGATACGCATTCCTGAAGGGATGTGTCTCGTGAAAGTGTTCTGCGGCCCGGAATACGAAGAAAAGAACGGC
>JAFXEA010000013.1 GCA_017521065.1 Kiritimatiellia bacterium
ATTTTCTGCGCCTCTGCGTTAAAATAATCCCACATTGGCCTATTAATCCCACACCGGTCATTTCCCTTCTTTCGTTAAAATAGCACTTCTCTTCAATGAGACATATCTCAGTTTTTTTCCAACTTCTGTGTATGCCCACATTTCCCCTACCGCAAGCGCCAAACCTGGCCTAAGCTCCCAAACTGCATCAGCGCCATTTAAATTGAATTTCCTGTGTTCCGTTATTACACGGTCGCAACCCGAAACCTGCAGTATGCGTTCCATATATTCAGTGACATCGAACTTCTCCTTCGCGCGCTCGCCCCATTCAGGTAATTCAACATACCACCTGCCCTTATCAAATCGGCAATCTAATCCATCCGGTCTAATAAGCTCAAGATTCGAATATCCACTTATCGGCAAAGTGCCGCCCTTTGGAGGACAAAACTCAATATTGGCAAACCTGAACTTCCTTCCATAGTATGTATTAACATCATTGATGCAAAGTATCTTTGGAAGAGACATCTTCGATTCGCCTTTCTCATGGCAAATCTCATCGACCCTCTTGCACAGTTCTGCCGTGAATGACGGACGATACCATAAAGTCGGCTTTATCATTCCATATTCAAGCCCGTCACTGCGTTTTATCGAACATCCGTTCCATCTGCCATCATGCACCAGATAATCCCAAGCGCCGACAATGATTTTGGCATCGCTCCTTGAAATCTTGGCGTCCTCCTTTATTTCAATTATTCCGTCCTTCACTAATCCACTGCGCTCCAACGCCGCCTTAAGTCGCCGCTCCTGATTCCATACAGGAACATCGATAATATTTATGGGCGTCAATGTGAAGAACAACCCGGATGCAGCAATGAAAACAAAAAGCCCTTGAGGTCGGCGCTTCAATGCCGCCAAGGTCAAGGCGGCGATTCCGAACGAAAGAGTTATCATCCCGGCAAAACGAGGCGTGGTCAATCCATATGCCAGATAACGAATTACTATTCCAAGAATCTGCATCGCCAACACCGGCAGAAGCAACATCCATCCCCACCGTACAAAAGACTGGAAAAATTTCCGCTGAGAATCCCGCAAGGCAAGCCAGAAGAATGCATACAATGCGAGAGCCAAAGAGCCGAACCAGTTGAGTTCACCACTCGGCATCGACCACTTCACAATAATCTTCCCCAGATAAAGGTAGAGTATCAGTAGCAGTAAAAGCGATGCCGGAAGAAGAAGCCAAAACAGAAACGCACTAGCTTTTTCGGATGAATCATCTGCCAGCTGTTCCCTATCCGGCAGAAGCGCAAGGAATCCAACGGACATTGTTATGATGTAAGAGGCCATGGCAAAGTCCATCGCAATCGCGCCCACTCCCGCAAAAATCAACTCCTTAAAAGCCAAGATGCACAGCAACTGGCTTACCATAAGGATACTCGTGCAAGTGCCTGTTGCAAATGCATTCAACGCAAGCTGGGAAAACAGCATCCGTTCATCACAATACCTGTAGAGCACCGCCACCGACAACGCAACCAATGATACCACCGTCCCGCAGTACAGCATTATCCAAAGACCATACCGAGGCGAATCCTTCCCGATCGCCGTCCAAATCCAACACCCCAATACACCGACAGCCAACGTGACAATCCCGGCATAAAGCTTTCTCGACCGCCACCTGCGCCACTCCCCCAGCAACTGCACAAACAGACCGGTCAATGCTCCCCATACAATCCCACGAACCATATTGACCATCTCCGACCGAGATACCACGTCATGATTAGCCAATACACACTGAACCGCTATCAGAATCGAACAGATATGGAAAAGCCAGAACCGTTCAATCCCGTTCCGGATACGGTTCACCGTCATTGAAAATGATGCCTTTATCATACATCCCTCCTTCTGAACTGTAATTGTAGCAAGTCTCGGTTTTTTACACCAGCGAAAAGCAAACTGTCTTAGTTTGGTATTTTAACGCAGAGGCGCAAATATGAAGTCAATACGTTTCCACCCGCTCTCCACAATTGACACATATGATTGGCATACGTTTCTCGATTAGTTTTACGCAATTCCTCATCGCACCATCACGTCCGGTCCAATGCGACATGACAGACTTTCCACAATAAGGACATCGTGAACACCTCCAACTACACAATTGACCACCCACCAACAATAGATTTGCCAATATCAGCAGCATGTTATTTCCAACATAATGCGCAGAAGTCATTATTTCCATCAAGCGTATCGTAGACAACGCAATCACAATAATGGCAAGCACTTTACTCATCCTTCGCCATTTTCTCAGCTTATTGAAATCCGTTTCCATACGCCTTCAAAACCTCTCTGCGCCTTTGCGCCTCTGCGTTAAAATAATCCCATACTCAATCGAACTGCTTTCCGATAAATTACATCTCCTTGCCGCAAGAGAAAGCTTTGGCGGTCACTTCGCCCATCAAGCGATACACGTGCGCACAAGGGTCGTAGCAGATGGGCTTCATTTTCTCAGCATCAGGAGTGCCGTCTGTCAGCGTTGATTCTTCAACCGCGCAATTGAGGATGCGGCCGACGACGTTGCAGTTATCCGCGTTCATAGAAACAAGCTCGCACTCAAGAACAAGCGGAAGCTCGTCAAACACCGGCGCGTCAACAAATGCGCTTTTCGCCGCCGTAAGCCCACTCTTCGCGACCTTATCGGGAGCGTCATTGCCGCTCACAATCCCAAGATAATCGCAGACTCGGACGGTATCAGCCGTTCCGAAAGCGACGGTAAACGCCTTGCGTGCGGCGATATTCGTCCAGGTCTTGTGCCCAGTATCGATGCAGATTGTTATTTCATCTTCAAGCGTAACGCCGCCCCACGCAGCATTCATCATGTTCGGAGTTCCGTCTTCGTTGTATGTGCCGATCATCAATACCGGCATCGGGAACATCCAATTCTTCTTCCCGAAATTCTTCTTCATCATTTTCCTCCATCCTTCAGTTTACAAAGAATGATATGCTTTACCATTTTGTCTCTCCATTTGAAAAATTGCATTTTACCTTCTAGCCCATTTATTAACGAATGGGCATAATACCACTTTCACTCTATGTCATCAACTTGCTACCACCGCATTTCGCAAAATGCGGTGGTAGCTCAAAGAGGCCTAAATCGCGGTTGAGTAACGCCATCACGCGTAATATTCTCGAAGAACATTTTCGCCGGGCGCACCCACATTCCCGATTCACCATAGAGCGTCTGATAAACGACCATCAGTTCCTCACTCTCTGAAGAGCGAGCGAATCCCAACAGTCGGTAATGCCCTCCCTTAAAATGAACAAACTCGCGCCCGATCAACGAAGCATCATATTCCCCGGCATAAACCGCCGCGCCAACTTCATTACAAAGCACATCAATAATTTCATCTTTAGATTTCATAGAATTTTAGCCCAAATTTTCTAAACTTTCTATATCGTGTTTATCATTCTTCATTCCGCCTCTTTGCCTCTTCCTCTATGCGTTTCAACTCCTCTAAATCCGTCTCATCTGCCAATCAGATTGCGGCCTTATAGGCAGCAGTTGTAAAGTAATACTTAACAACTGAGTCACCCAATTCTTTTTCCTTCAAAATGTTTGCAATATGCAAACTTATATTCATTTTTGAGACGCCGAACAGCTCTGCCATCTGCTTTTGATTCAGCCAAACCCGCCCATCGCGTGACAGGAGCGAAACCTGCGATTTACCATCGTCAGTCGTATAAAGTATGATCTTGTTTTCTTCTTCAGCCATCAGTCGCTCCTTGCTTTGCCTCGACATTCATCACTTTCCAATACCCGCCTTTATCCGGCCCGATTCGACGGATGTGTCCAGACGCTCTCAGTTTTTCCAGCACCTTGCGCACTCCTGCAACAGACAAACCAATCGCTTCGGCCATTTGGGGCAAGGACATATTTTGATTATCTTTCAGCACAAGCAGTAGCCGATCCTCACTTTTCATGCTACTTTTCATGCTACTATCCTGTTTAACTTGGGCGAATTCCTGTTGTTGTCCAGTCTTGGCCACCTTGGCTTCAAATGCCGTAACAAGCCGGAAGGAGAAATCCGCCTTACCATTGCCGTTCGCCTCAAGTTCGCGTTGTACCATGTTGATGCCACGATTATAGCAGTTGACGTAGCCAAGCACCTTCATCGCCTCTGCGATTATCGGGTTTCGGTAATCACTGACATTCGGGAAGTTCTCTGGTCTGGCCCGTCCGTATAGTCCGCCGTGATTGACGATTTCGAGCCGGTCGGTATACTGGTAGAATTGTATCGGCGCATTACCCTGGTAGTCGCGGTGCATAATGGCATTCATTACAAGTTCGCGTATCGCGCTTTTGGGATAGTCGGTGCGGGTCTCTTCCCGCAATGCTGTCACGAGTACGGGGCGCTTCCGCGCAATGGTCGTTTCAATAAAAAGGTCTATTTGCGCGAGCATTCGCATGATTGGACCTTTGAAAGGATGCTCATTCTGGATGGTAGCCGCCTTGTCTCTCCCATCGAAGCTGACATATTGAACATATGCGCCGGGAAAGAAACGACGAGGGTCTTTGCCAAAGAGCAAGACGGCTGCGTTTGTAGGCAAACCATAAGCGCTGTTATAGAACCTGAGAGATTCCAACTTGCGCTCAATTGGACGGTCGTCGGCAGCAAGGATTTCCGTGTCCACGGCTTTGGGCAAATAATCGTGCTGGAAGAGGTCGAGATCGATATCGTCGAGCGAAGCGCCAAAACATGGCCGAGCATCGAATGTCGTAAAATTTCGCGCCTTGCGCTCTGCAAGGATTGTCTCTTCTGCGGGCGAGGCGATATCTCGGCGCGGCCCTATGCGAATCCATGTGCGTCCACGATATCTCACCGGAGGCTGATCGGACGGCAGCACTTCCACGGCAATCACATCGCCGCCGGGCAGGGAAAATGAATCAACTGAGATTGTCGGAATCGGTAAGATATTCCCGTCGGATCGTATGGCCGCAAACTTCTGCAAAAGTTCATCCGCGCCTTCATTCCACACGGACACCCCTCGTTGTCGACGCCGATAAAAAGATACCCCGGCTTGCCACAGTCTGGCATATCGTTCGCGAACGCGCAGACGGCCTCGCCGAACTTGTCCTTGTCCGTCGTGGACTTGGTTCGTTCGACACGATACGTCTCTGTTGACGCAAGCAATCTTTCCAATTCACTCTTAGTTAACATAGCTTCCCTCCACATCAAAATTGTACCATATTGCCTTTACAATCCTATACGACTGACGCTATCTGCTTTTGGTTCAGCCAAATGCGCCCATCGCGTGACAGGAGCGAAACCTGCGACTTCCCGTTGTCGGTCGTATAAAGTATGATCTTGTTTTCTTCTTCAGCCATCATTCACTCCTTGTCAATATAGAAAGAACGCGCAAGCCGTCTCGATGCACTCGCCATTGAAG
>JAFXEA010000103.1 GCA_017521065.1 Kiritimatiellia bacterium
CTTTCCTAAGCTCCGCCTGTTCGAGATGCTCCGCGTACTCTGCCTTGTTCGTGAGCGCGACTTCGAAAAGCGCCTCGTTCCTGAGGAGCGTGAAATACCCTGTCGACACTTCCTCAAATACGGAATACCCAGCGCTGATAAGCGTCGTTTCGGCGGCAATGACTTTCTCGGAGAGAGCACGCGCTTCCGCGGCATTGCGGCCAAAGTCGTAGATGAGGATATCGAGCGAGAGCGACCCCGAGGTGGAACCGTCGGTCTTGCCATGAAGACTGTGGCCGGACTTAGACGCCTCCGAGCGGCCGATAGACGCCGAGGCGTCAAACGCCCCCCAAGGGGTCGACGAGAGGAGCGGCGCATCTGCCGCGACCTGTCTGAGGGCTATGCGCGCATCCTCTACCGCTAGACGGGCGCGGACCATCGAGGGACGGTTTGCGAGCGCAAAGTCGACAAGCTGCGCGAGATTGTACCCTTTGAGATCGACATTCCCAGAGCGGGTTTCGGCCCCAATGCCGCGGTCGGCATATGCCTTCTGGGCGCTTCGCGCCTCACGAACGGCATGGAATGTGCCGCATCCCGCAAAAACGGCGGCAAGCGAAAGGACCTGAAAAATCCGTATGGTGCTCATTGGCGGTATTTTAGCAAAAAATGCGGCTCCCGCCAATACACCGCAACCGCCGCACTATGATTATTCCTTGCTCCCGCCGTAGAAATCGTCGTCGTCGGGATCGTCAGGGTTCTCGGCATACCACTTCTGGATGTCGTCGATTGTTTCAACACCTTCATCGAAGAATAAGCCGAGTTGGTCTTTTAGGACGGACTTCGCCATATCGGTACCGTCGGTAAGAATTGCGACAGCCGTTTCAACCTTGACGGAGTTTCGCATGTCATTCAGATTGAACAGCAGCGTGTCGATCCGATCTTCATCAGTCAACGCCTTCGTGATCGTCTTGACGATGTCGGCGCGATCACGATCAGCTAAATCGATGTCTTCAAGAGCGAACTCGAACTTGTCAAAGGCGTCGTTGGAGATCTCCTCGTCGGAATCAGCCATGAAATCTACAAGATCGACCACCGAATCCTTGCCGAACCAGCCAAGAGCCTGAACGGCCGCCGAGCGAATTGCGCGCGGAACATTCGCATAGCCGCCAAGACCCCCATTGCCGACGCTTGCAGTAAACCGCGAAATAGCCTTGCGAAGAGCCTTAAGATCGTCCGCATCAAGCGCCGCCTGAATCTCCTCGAGGACAGACCGCTGAATATCGGAAAGATCGGCCTCATCGTCAATCTCGGCCGCTTCCAGTACATTCGGCCGCATCGACTCAGACTCGACAATGCGCACCGACTTCCTCTTGCGGTTCACCCTGATTTCCGTAACCTTCTTCACATTGCCCGAACGGCGACTCTTGGCAAGACACTGCTCACGACTGGCAGATGTCGAGTCAAGAGCCTCGCTGGAATCTCTGAAGATGAGCCAAGACCCCACCGCCCCTAGAAGAATTGACCCAAGGACAATCAGACTTGTTTTGATTTTATTTCTCATTTTATTAACTCAATATATGCGTCAAATCACAGCCAATGACACAACTAATTACCATTGATACTCCATTGCGGTGATTCCAGAGACTCGTCAAATATCACGTCTATTTCAATAATTCCCAATATTTTATCAAAATATGGATATTTCACAAAGACATTGTCTTCTGAAACATAAAGGACAGTGCTCCCCGAGATAAAGCGCCCCTCATATTTTCCGAAGATACGCACTGCCCCAGTCTTCTGAACCGAAACGGCAAGTGCCTCATTCTTGTATGTCCCGACCAGACTTTCCGCCACAGCTCGGGCATCCGCCTCCCCAGTCTTGGCATCAAAAGGATTTCGCTGGGCACGGATAAGGAATTCACCTTCATCACGCTTGTACACGCCAGTCAGCTGCCAAGCCCTCCAGTCAAGGGTCGAATTGACCTCTACGGAAAGGCTTGAGCCTCCTTTCAAGGACATCTCAGCCTCCGCAATGCCATCTCCAACGAACTGCGCCCAACTAGACGACGAGAAGCGTTCGGTTCCTGCAGCCGTCTTAACGCTTACCGAAAGCTTCCCAGCCGCCGTAGCAGTCATGGTGACGGTTCCAACCACCTTTTCATCGCCATTGGAATCGTCGTACACAAAACCATTGAACGTGCCAACAAACCCAGACGGGAGGGCTGCGACATGGACGGTGATTGTGGCGACGCCTGTCTTCTTCGCACTTCCGGAGCCTTCGGTCGCCGTGAACGTCACCGTATAGTCGCCGACTTTCTTCGGGATTCCGGAAATCACGCCGTTCTTGAACGAAAGACCGGGCGGGAGACCCTTCACGGACAGTGTCACTCCATCCGCTACGACGGGTACGATGTGCGACGGATCGAATGTCATGCCCACGGATGCCGAATAGCCGTCCAAGGACGAATCAAGGCCCGAGATCATGTCAGTCTCGCGGTTGGCAACTCGGATTTCGAACGTGGATGTCGCCTTCGCGCCGGACAGATTCTGCGCAGTCACCAAAACAGTGTAGATCCCTGGTTGGGTGGCGGCGCTCGGCGAGTAGCTGAAGCCCGTATGGGCAGGATCGACCGAGACGCCCTTGGGTAGGTTCTTCACCGTCAGCTTCGGGAGCGAAAGCGAGTCGACGGCAAGACCGAAGGTGGACTCGGACTCGGTGTCAATTTCCCAGACATCACCCTCAAAGGCTATCTCGACAAGGCCATCGTCTTCCGACAGCGCAAACGATGCATAAATGGCGCAATCGCCCAAGAAGTCGTCCGGACGGAATGGGAACGACGCGGTGGCCGTACGGTAGTCGATGCCAGAGAACTCCATCATGGGCGCGAACTGCTCCCCATACAATTCGTCCAACCATCCGGCGAATACGCACTTCCGCGCCGCCTTTGCCGAGATCTTGACAGTCGCGCCGGACGAGTAGACGCCTGATCCGGTGGCTGTGCCCATCTCGGCGTCGCAGCTCTCTACGGCGAGATAGTACGATCCGCCGTCGGCGACGATGAACGCATACTGCGCCTTCGTTGACTTTCTGTCCGAGTACGTTACCGTCACGGACAGGGTGAATCGCCCAGGCTTCGTAGGCGTTCCGCTGAACGCAATGCGC
>JAFXEA010000104.1 GCA_017521065.1 Kiritimatiellia bacterium
TGCAAGGAAGATGCAGCGCTCCGGACGGCAGTTACTGTTTCTATGCTTTGAACACCAATTTCTTTGGCAGAATTGTTGCGGATCTTCAAGATGACAGATGGGTGTTGCAATCCGGTATTCATGCGCGGCACAATTTCATCAAAATAAAAGACTACCGTAATCTCGGCGGCGATCTACCGAAGTTGGATCCGATGGCGCTTACCCTGACGAAATACGACAATCTTCGCGTTGAAAACAATGATGTGGATATACCGAAAAAATCCAATCGTGGAATCTTTGCAAACGGAAACGGCATTGTGCATGTGGGGAAGGGAAAACGCCTTCGCTTGAATACGCAAATCGCCGTCAACGGGGCAATGTATAAAACTGGCGAGGGGGTTTTGGAGTTGGCGTGTCCTGTGCGCTTCGGCGAATCAGGCGACAGTCCCAGCCCGGGGGCAAACGATATGTTTGTGATTACCGGAGGTACGGTGCGTGTCGCCTCGTCCGACGCTTTTGACGGGCTTCGTGTAAAATTCACCGATATCGGTTCTTTGGAGGTGGTGCTCGACATGGAAGATGAAACCATGGTGCGCTACGGCCTTTGCAATGTAAAAACACAAGTTCCATTTGTGCTTAATGACGGTGAATCGAAGATGCCGTTTGAGATGTCGGTGAAGGGAGATGCACCGGCGTTGCAGTCATTCACGGTTGGGGCTGTTACGGTTGATGCTTCTGCGTCCGATGCGGTTCGGGCGATGTTGCCGGAGCGTGCGCCTAAATTGTTCGCAAAATATCTTTCCGAATGGGCCATCGTGCGCGATGAAGAAAATAACACAGTGACCTTTGCCGTGAAATGCTACAAGAAGGGCATGATTTTTCACATAAGATGATTTTAGGGATAGGCTGATTCTGTATAAAGGAGGAAAATAATGAAAAAGCTTTCGGTGACATTTTCGTTATTACTGCTGTTCAATGCATTCGGCGGTGCGGTGGATTTATCTAAGGTTGCAGTGGTGCGTGCAAAAAAGGAAAATGCACAGCAGAAGATTGCCGCCGATGAATTGGAAAAACATCTCAAGCTGGTGTGCTCGTCCCAAATCGGAAGCAATGGATTCACCTTCGTTTTCGGCAAGCCAAAAGATGCCGTATCCGCCAAATATGGATCATACGCCCAGCGCAAAGGAGACAAGATCTATTTTTGGGGAGATGACATTGGCGTTCGCCGTTATCCATATTACGGTTCGGCATTTGCCGTCTATGGGTTCATTGAAGAGTTGCTTGGCGTGAAATGGGTCAGACCCGGCGATGACGGCATCGTTTTCAAGCGTGTGCGTTCGGTGGATATTCCCGATAATTGGCGCTATGAATTCCGCTTTCGTGCCCAGACTGCGTTGATGCGTGGCGTGGATCAGGAATGGGGGCGCCGGATGCGTTATGCGGAAACGCGCCCGTTCAAGTACGGCCATGCTTTCCGGGATTGGCAGAAGCGGTTCGGGGAAGAACATCCGGAATATCTTGGATTGTCGCCGGAAGGGGTGCGGGGCGTGGAGCCGAAATATGCGCATGCGGTTAAATTGTGCCTCTCCAATTCCAATGTCGTTGAGAGGGTTGTTGAAGATTGGGCCAAACGCGGTGGAGGCGCCTATATCAATCTGTGTCCCAACGACGGGACTCCGGGCTATTGTTTCTGCGATGGGTGTCTCAGGCTCGATGCCGACGCGCCAGGAGATCCGTTCTATCTGCATAAGACCGACCGGTATTTCAATTTCTGGAACCGGGTGACAGAACTCGCTATGGGAAAACGCAAGGACGTAAAGGCGGTTTCCTACATATACAGCTATTACCGTTTTGCGCCTAGACGGGAAAGGATCAAATATCCCGACAATATGATTTTTGGCATCGTGCCGTCGATGAATGACGATTATCGCGGAGATTTTGAAGGCTTGCGTAAATCAGGCGTGAAACATTTCTTCTTCCGCCCTAACTATCTCGCCTATCGCGGTGACCTTCCGCGAGGCCTTGAAAAATATCTCTACGACACATTCCATTTCTATTTCAACGAGGGGTCGATCGGTTTTGACTATGATGGACGTTATCGCAACTCAATGGCTCTCGAGTACTATACGGTGCTCCGCCAGACGTCATTTCCCGGGCTTTCCTTTGGGACGATAATCGACGAATACACTTCCCAGTATGGGGCGGCGGCGGAAACGGTCAAGCGGTACTTTGCCCGCATTCGCGAACGCGGCGAAGCTTCTCGCGCCAAAGTCGCCGCCAGATTCAAGCGTGACCGCACCGATGTGCTCGACGATTCGGAACTGGCGTATACTGCCGTAAGCGGACATTCGCTTGAGTCGCTTACGGAAGATCTGCATCTGCTGGAAACGGCGCAAACCGACAAGTTGTCGCCCGAAGAGTCTAAACGGTTTTCCGAATTGTTGGCGGCGGCGAAATCGTACGTGCAGAAGTTCCCCGTCATCCTTGCCGAATCTCAACGCAAAGCGGTGTCTGCCTCCCGGTGGGAACGTGAAAAACTTTCGATGGGCTTGCGCAAACCGGTGCGTGAAGGCGGCGAGGTTTCACAGCTTAAGAGCGGACACGCCGCGTATTTCTCGCTCCCTGCGTCGGCACGTCGGCGTAATTTCAACAATCAGGAATACCGAGATTGGATGCGCAATGTCGGCACACGTCCGAATCCTGTGATTCTGGCATGGGACGGGAGCGGCGAATGCGATGTGACTGTGGTGCGCAATTGCGACGGCAGGGTTTTCGCAGCATTCAAGAGTGCGTCACCTGCGGAGGTATTCAATCTCGAAACCGATTGTGCATACGAATGGACGGCGAAGAGAGGGAACGAAATTATTGGCGGCGGCAAATTCCGCACCCGTCGCGAATGGCCTCGATGGATTGGCGTGCCGGATGCGCCGGATGTCAAAAACATGCGAGACCTCGGTGGGTTGACGGGTTTGGACGGTCGTCGGATCCGTCAGGGTCTCGTCTATCGTAGTACCGGGCTTAACAGCAATGCGCGTAATCTCTATTCCGAAAAGGAAGTGCGCAAGATGATCAAGAACGGCACCATCTATGAAAATTGCGGACGCAAGGATCAGGCCGATGAAATCCGTAGGCTGTTGTCTGAAGGAAAAGCGGATGAAATCGATTACCGGCATATAGAAAAGCCACACAAGGAATGGGCTATGGGCGCCAATCGTGTCGCTTCGCCCAAAGCCCGCGATTTTCTGTTAAACGCGCTGGGGATCAGAACTGATCTTGATTTGCGCTCCGACCGTGAAATCTGGGGTATGACAGGTTCCCCGATCGGGCCTGAAGTCAAATGGGTGCGTGCGGTTTCCAAAGGCTATTCGGGCATGAACCGCAATGATGCTCGCGAAGGTTTCAAGAAGGCGTTCAAGGTGTTTCTTGATGAAAAGAACTATCCGATCGTGTTTCATTGCATTGCCGGAGCCGACCGGACGGGAACGCTGGCATGCATTTTGGAAGGGCTGCTCGGGGTATCCGAAGACGACATGTACCGCGATTGGGAGGCCACGGCATTCTTCAACAGCAAAAAGTCGTTTTCGCTTTCAGGAAGGTTTGACAAACTGATAAAGCTGTTCGATGAATATCCCGGCAAGACCCTGAACGACAAGATTGTCGCTTATGTGCTGTCGAATGGTTTTACAATGGCCGATATTGAAAAATTCCGTGCCATCATGTTGGAGAAGTGAAATGACAGCGCGACACCTTTTGATAGTATTCGCATCTGCAGTGTGTGCTTTTTCATCCATTGCGGGGTTTTACCGTGTGGAAAAAGATTCCAATGGGGTCTGGCGTGTTATTTCGCCTGACGGCGCACCGGTGGTTATGCGAGGAGTCGATTATGTGAATTGGCGCGGTCAGGGGTGTTGGCGCGTCAAACCACCGCGTTTCCGCTACCGCGAACACAACGAGACTTCCTATGTCAATCGCGCCGAATGGGAAAATGAAACGCTCGGACGTTTGCGAGATTGGGGATTCAATCTGCTTGGAGTGGGAAGCGACCGTTCGCTGGAGAATAGAGGAATGGCTCATGTGCGGATTCTGACAGTAGGGCGCTCGTTTATGAAAGGTGGAGATTCCGACCGGTGGATATGTCCGGATATGCAGCGGCCGGGATCTTCCTTCCCCAATGTGTTCCATCCGGAGTTTGCGACA
>JAFXEA010000105.1 GCA_017521065.1 Kiritimatiellia bacterium
GATGCTCCCGTCTGGCCAAGGCGGCGCTCCTTGCTTCGGCGAGGGATGAGCGCATCGCGGTGTGCGTTCCGGTGCAGACCGGCGGCGGTGGATGTCCGCTCGCCAAGCGCAACTATGGCGAGACGGTTCAGGTGCTGATGCTGTCGTTTTCGCATTGGTTCTGCAAGGCGTACGGGAAATATGCAAAAGAGCCTTGGAACACTCTGCCTTTTGACCAGCATCTGCTCTTGGCGTCCATTGCTCCGCGAGCGTTGCTGGTGCTGGGTTTTGACAACAGATGGTACGATCCAAAGGGCGAGTACCTTGCCGTCAGGGCGGCCTCTCCGGTGTGGCCGTTTCTTGGTGCCGGACGGTTCCCCGACAGACCATTCCCCGAAGTGTTCGATCTTTCATGCGTAGGTAGGGGGATCGGATACGCCCAGCGCAGCGAGAAGCACGGAATCTCCGCATGGGACTGGAAGGTTATGCTGGATTTCGCTGACGCATCATTCGCATCTGTAGACGATTGAGTCAAGATTGCTCTCGTGCCCTTCGCGGTTTCGCTGAAGTCCATTGTCGGCATTGCTGATTTGATGATTCCAGACTTTCGGTCAATCAAATAACGTGGATAATATTGGATGAGAATCATGGGCGGACATGATATAATTCAACGCCTATGGAAAATACCGACATTAGAGCAGCAGAGAAGTTTCGCAGACATTGGTTCTTCGACTTCGACGGTACGCTTGCGCGTACCGGCGAGGATATCATACTCGCATGGAAAAAGACGATTGACGACATGGGGCTTTCGTGTCCGCATTTTGACGATGTGTTCACGATAGGTCCCAACATTGAGAAGGTCACCTACGAACTTTTCGAGAATGCGACTCCTGAGCTCGTTGCCGAGATTACGGAAAGGTACAGGCCGAACTATGATGATTCAGGGTTTCCGAACACGGCACCGTATCCTGGGATTCCAGAAAAACTTCAGGCACTCAAAGATAAGGGCGCCAAGATCTATATCGTAACCAATAAACGCCACTCCGCCACGCAGAAGATCGTCAAGGCCATGGGTTGGGGCGGCTTTTTCGACGGAGTGTGGAGCTTCGACAGTTTCCCAGGGATCAAGTACAAAAAGCCGGAGCTTCTGGCGCGTCTCCTGAAAGACATGAACATAGATTCCTCTGATGCCGTAATGGTGGGCGACACAAAGGGCGACATCGATGCTGGCAAGGCGAATGGTCTTAGAACGATTGGCGTTGCATGGGGATATGGCTCGCGCGAAGAGCTTGCGGAGGCTGATGAGATATGCGAACTGAATTGACGAGCCCGGCAAACCCGAAGATAAAGCACGTGGTTAAGCTGCGCAGCTGCTCCACGCGCGAAGAGACGGGCGAGATGATCGTGGAGGGGTTCCGCGAATGCCGCCGTGCGCTCGATAACGGATATCGCCCCGGAGCCATCTTTCATTGTCCGGAACTCTACCTCAAGAACGAGAACGAGGCGCAGCTTGTCGCAGATGCGGAGCGGGCAGGGGCGGATGTGTTCACCTGCTCGAAGATGGCGTTTGTGAAGATGGCGTACAAGGAGCGTCCGGACGGATTGCTGATGACGGGGCCGCATGTCGCTAAAAGGCTTGCGGACCTTGAACTTCCGCCCAACGCGCTTGTGATCGTAACGGAGTCCATTGAGAAGCCTGGCAACCTCGGCACGATTCTCCGTAGCGCTGATGCCGCGAAGGTCGCCGCCGTTATCGTGTGCGACCGTACGACCGACATCCACAACCCCAACGTAGTGAGGGCATCCACCGGTACGATGTTTTCGGTTCCGATTGTCGAGGCTACGTCCGACGAGGCTCTTGCTTGGCTAAAGGAGAAGGGGTTCAAGATTCTTGCGGCTACGCCTCATGCGGAGAAGCTTCACTTCGAGGTCGAGCTTACCGGTAACGTTGCAATCGCCCTTGGCGCGGAACAGTACGGACTTACCGCCAAATGGATGGATGGCGCGGAGCTTCGCGTAAGGATTCCGATGCTGGGTCTTGCCGATTCGCTGAACGTCTCGGCGGCGGCGACGATTCTCGTGTACGAGGCCGTGCGCCAACGCATCGCCGCAGGCATCGACCAGGTGCCTGAGTTCGTGCCTTGGCACGGAGAAGGGGCGCACGACCACTGAGGTGCTTTTGATTGAATTAATTTGAAAAGACAAAACAGGAGAAAGAAGAAATGGAGATTGTTAAACTGAAAAAGACAATGGCATTGCTTGCCATGGGTTGCGCGTCCATGCTGTTCGGCGGCGCTCTGGACAATGCATGGCTCAAGTGCACCACAAACAAGAATCCGCTCGAATACAAGCCGGGCGAGGAGATGGTGTTCACGCTCTCGCCGCAGGGTATCGAAGGTGTAGTTCCTGAAGGTGAGTATTTCCTTGACTGGAAGCGTACGGACGATTTTGGCGGCATCGACAAAGGCAAGGTTCCGTTCACCGGCAAACCTTTCGTGTATAAGACAAAGCTCGACAAGGCGGGTTTCGTGCGTCTTGAGGCATATGTCGTCGGAAAGAACGGGAAACGCTATGTGAAGAAGTTCACAGGTGACGCTTCCACGCCTGAAGGACGCATTGCCATGAACAGGTTTGAACGCGCCAAGAAGAACGTGTTCTTCGACGGCGGCGCGGGTGTGGACATCGACACGCTCGCAACGCATCCGGAACCCAAGGATTTCGATGCGTTCTGGAAGGGACAGTTCGCCCGTCTCGACAAGGTTCCGATGAAAAGCGATCTGATGGAGATCCCTCTCCGCGGCAAGAAGGTACGTTGCTATGCCGTTCGTATAGACTGCGCGGGATTGCGCCCTGTTACCGGCTATCTTACCGTGCCGAAGGCTGTGGATGAGGGGCGCACGTTCCCTGCTAGGCTTTCGACGCATGGTTACAGCGGCGACAGGTGCACGCACGGTGCTCCTAGCGGCGGGCCGGAGAATGAGATTTCGCTCAACATCAACGCCCATGGGCTCAAGCTTCGCGAATTCGGCGCTACCGATGCGGACACCAAGGCGCTTCGCTGGGAGATCCGGTCTCATGGCTGTGCCTATGCGTTCGACGCAAAGCAGAACGTCGATCCCGAGGTCGCCTACTTCAACGGCATGGTGCTTCGCGTCAAACGTGCGCTCCAGTATCTAAAGACGGTCAAGGGCTGGAACGGCAAGGATCTCATCGCTTCCGGCGGCAGCCAGGGTGGTCTCCAGACAATCTGGGCGGCAGGGTGCGGTGAAGGTGTGACCCGTGCCGAAAGCGGCATCACATGGTGCTGCGACATGTACAGCAACAACGTCCGCCGCGAATGGAAGATCTCGAGCGACGGATGGTACATCCCCTGGACCGATTCCATGGGCTACTATGACGCAGCGAACTTCGCAAAGCGCATACCCAAAACCTGCCATACGATCATCACACGCGCAGGAATCGGGGACTACTGCTGTCCACCGATGGGGCTCGCCAAGCTCTGGAACAACATCTCCGGAAACGCAAAGATCATATGGGTGCAGGGTTCAGAGCATGGCTATGTGCCGCCCGCCTATGAAGGCCGCGATTTCATCAAAGAGAAGTGATGTAAGCGGCAGATTGTCATTTGCTTATTACAAGAGGGCGGCACACCATGCCGCCCTCTTTGCAGTACAGGGGGTGTGGATTTCCGAACAGAATTCTCTATCGGGGCTGTGTGAGAGAATTGTTCCGAACGGAATTCTCATCTCGTAAATCAAATCTTTTGCTTCTCTTCATATCTTGGCGGGAACTAAAGCTGAGGTTTGGACATCTTGGCAAAACTAAAAACTGTGAAGCATGATTTCATTTTTGGCTTGAAAAAAAAATGATTTTGGTATCTTTCTTTGTCGGTAAGGAAAGGTATCGAAATGAAATCATATTTTGTTGCTATTGTGGCGATGGCTCTGCTGTTCGTCTCCCATGCATTCGAAACGAATATCTGGCAAGGGACAACTGGTGGTAATTGGGGCGATCCAGCCAACTGGTCGCTTGGAAGGGTTCCGACAGCGGATGATTTTACGCGGTTGCCGTATATGGATTCATCATATTCCATTAATGTTGATGGAAATTATGAGATTCGTGCCTTTCATATGGATGAAGGGGCACAGTCCAATAAGGGAATCCTTACCTTAACGGGTGCTGGTACTATTTTAAGTTCTGGGGCACAGGAGAATTATATGCGCAGCAAGCGAGCGCTCGTGTTGAATGGAGCATCGTTAGTTATTTCGGGTAATCATTTGATGGTTTATGGTACGCTCACCATAAAGAATGGATCAGTGTTCAGAACCATAAAACAGAACCTTACACTCTGGAAAAACTCTCCGTCTATTTACGTGGAAGATGGAGGAACTGTGGTTGTGGATGGTATTTTGCAGAACAATCATTCTGCTTTGGTTGCAATCAATGGTGGAAGTTTTTCCGTTATGAAGAAGGTAAGCCACTATGATGGCACCGATGGGGCCTTGCAGATAGAGATGACACGTGGAGATTTTTCAATAAAAGATATGATGCTATCAAATTCTTCTTCGATTAACATCTCTGGAGGTCGGTTTGCCATAGGAGGGGTATTGAACATTGATGAAACGGTGACTCTTGATTTGACCGGAGGTGTTGTATCGTTTGCCTTGCCGAATGTTGCCCAGCGAATCCTATCCGAAAACAAAGGAGCGAAGATTGAGTATGTGTGTAATGATGTGGAAACCCGTCAAAGTACATATCTTGAACAGTTGAACGGCGGAACACTCATAGTAAATAGTTCATCAGACGTGGCATTGAATCTGTGGCCTCACAATGGCACTGATGAGAACGGTGTGCCATTCCCTGATAAGGTTGTGGAGGTGAGTGGAACGCTCGTGATGTCCAATGGATGCATAAACGCTAAGCGCAAGGGAACAATCATTAGTGATTATCCCGTATTCATACGTGGATTTCGGATTGATGAAGGCTACTATGATCTTACAATTGCCTTCCCGGAGATTGTTATTGGGGGTGAATATCCTTTTATGAAGGTTGTTGATGATAATCGCAATTTCTATTTGGAAGGACCTACTACATTTAAGCTGACTTCAGATGTGCACGATCCTTCCGGAGTGGAGTCGTTTGTGTTCATGTCCGGAGATTGCAAGGTGGATACAAGTGATTATTACGATCCGTCTGTTAAGCGCAAGATGATATTGCGTGGTTTTGCCGCAAATGCATCTGCGTCTCTGGCTGTGTATGGAGGAGGAGAGCTTGAACTGATGCAGGCGCATGCAGGTTCGCCGTTCACAAAGGTTGAGGTTGGCGAGGGTACGACCCTTACGTTGTCAGAGCTTCCGGGATCGACATCGTATGGCCCCTTGCATACGGACGAGATTGTTTTAGGCAAAGACAGTGTTCTAAACATTCCGGCCGGCTTCAACTCTGTTCGTGCCGCGAAATGGACTGTTGATTCTTCGGCAAAAATAAACATAATCTTTGCAGATGGGCTTGCGACCGATGCGATCGGTTTATTGTATGATATATCAGGGGATTATCGTGTCCCAGAGAATCAGATATATCTTAAAGGCGCAGTAGGCGATGCATCCGGTGGATGGTATCTGGCTTCAGGCGATGGATGCTGGATCGCAACGAATTCATTTGCCAACGTCGCGCCAGAAAATGGGTTTGAATGGGTTGGAGAAGGCGAAAATGATGAAATCGCCACTTATGAAAACTGGTATTGTGGGGAGAAGCCCATAGAAAAGGCCAGCTATGTATTTGGAGCATCCATTAAGCGTGATAGAATGAAATTCTTCAGAGTCTACAGGACAGGTGCGACGGAAGATGCGGATGGCGATCCGAAAGGTTCGTCTGTAAATTCATTCAGGTTCAGAAACACAGCAACGTCTTCATTTACCATATATAATGCCCAGCCGACGCTTACCTGGACAGGGGAATACGATGGTGCTGGGTTGTCGTCGTTTTCGGCAGTTCCGCAATATATAGAGAGCAGTTTGCGGACGCTTGCCCGCCATTCGCTTTGTGCAGCAGCAGAAGGACCGTTGGTGTTTAAGCCTTATTCCACATTTGTCACAAAGTTCAACACAGATGATGTCTTGCAGAGTCTTGTAGGTGATGTGCGATTTGGAAAGAACATTATTGCCGCCCGTGTAGATTTTGGCAAGCGAAAGAATGAATA
>JAFXEA010000106.1 GCA_017521065.1 Kiritimatiellia bacterium
CGCAGGAGAATTGAGGGGAACATTCCCTAGTACGAGAGGACCGGGAATGACGGGCCCATGGTGTTTCGGTTGTCGCGCCAGCGGCAGGCCGAGTAGCTATGCCCGGAACGGATAAGCGCTGAAAGCATCTAAGCGCCAAGCCTCCCCCAAGACAAGTTCTCCCACTAGCAATAGTCTAAAGTCAGGTTGTAGACCACGACCTTGATAGGCCGAGGGTGTAAGCGTAGCGATACGTTGAGCTGATCGGTACTAATCAGACGTGCGGCTTAGCTTATTTTTTCAAACTTCACTTGAATGTGAGATTCGATTCGCACTCGATATGTTGCGATTCTCTTTAGCGTCCAGCTTTACGGCTTTTTGCCGGTGGCCATAGAGGAGTTGTCACACCCGTTCCCATTCCGAACACGGAAGTTAAGGGCTCCTTCGCCGAGGGTAGTGCGGGACTCGCCCGTGCGAGAGTAGGGCGCCGCCGGCTTTTTTCTTTTTTATTTCGGAAGGCATCCGGTACCGGATGCCTTTTGTGTTTTGACGGTCGTAGGACCTCCAATGTTCTGCTGGTTCGTTAAATAAAAGTGAAAAATTCGGTTGAAAAAAAAAATGATTTTGGTATCCTTACGCCATTCGAAAAGCATCCTCAGACTGAAAGGGCGTAAAAATGAAAAGAACAGCAATTTTTGCGGCAACAGCGGCAGTGATAACTGCTGTTGCATCGATCAAATCCTTTGCGGAGGATGTACCTTGGGTGTTTAATGATTCCGGTAGGGTTGGCGAAGTCAAGTCATCGGCGCTTTCCTCAGCATTAACTGGGATTGAAACGTTTGGTGTCATGTATGATATCTCAAATGAGATATACCGTTTCCGCACCATCCCGGCATATCTTAAGATAATCATTCGTTAAAAAAGGAGATGAACATGAAATTGGCGAGTCTTGTTTTTGCATCTGCGGTATCGTGCGCAATGGCGCAGCCTGTGGTTGATAATGTGGTAATGCGACAGGCTGAAGGGTCGTGCATGGTGACGGTCGATTACACTCTTTCGGAGAATGCCATCGTGACGGTTGATTTTCTGACCAATGGCGTTTCCATCGGAGGTGCGCAGTTCAACAACGTTGCCGGCGACGTCCACAAGGTCGTTGCAGCAGGAAACAGAAAAATATTCTGGCGTCCGGAAAAGAGCTGGCCAAATGTAAGATTGAGAGAGGTGCCGATCACAGCAAAAGTGACTGCCTGGGCACAGAATACGCCGCCAGACTATATGCTTATCCGCATCGATACCGAAACATCGCATCTTCCCGCCGAACAGCGTACGACATATTATGAGACAGGGGATGCGCTTCCGTTTCCTGGAGGTGTGAAGAACGATCTCTGCAAGACGGATTATCTTGTCTTCCGCAAGTGTCCGGCGGCGAACGTGACGTTCCGTTTAGGTACAAACTCAAAAGAATACAATGACAGTGTTAATTGGATTGGACATCTTGTGACTCTGACCAATGATTTCTATATCGGTGTTTACGAGGTGACTCAGCGTCAGTACGAGTATTTAGGGACAACAAAACCAAGACCGTCCTACTTTACGGCGGATTACGCAATGCGTCCCGTGGAGAATGTGTCGATGATACTCCTTCGCGGATGGTGCAACTATGATGCAAGCGCTACACCCGAAAATGGAAAGCGTAAATACTGGCCGGAAAGCGGACACGATATTCTCGAGAACGATTCAGGCACATCAAATGCCCTGTGGCGAGTACGTGCCATTACAGGGCAGATGTTCGATCTTCCTACGGATGCCCAGTGGGAATTTGCCGCTAGAGCCGGGAAGGGTGGCGTCATTCCGGACGGAACAGGCCTTTGGGATACGGTCGGTGGCCTTTCTGGAAAAAATCGGATGATTAAGTATGCGAGATGTTCCAATTCAGGCGATATTTCTGTATCTTCGTCTAACGTAACCGCCACCACTCCGCCGGATCAGGGCGGAACGGCCAAGGTTGGTTCATATGAACCTAACGCGTGGGGCATATATGACATGGGCGGAAATGTATATGAATGGTGTCTTGATCATTGGAGTGTGTTTACAACTGAGCCGCAGATAGATCCATGGGGACCAGTTTCCCCTAAAGATGGAGAAACAAGCAAATCACGAGTGATTCGCGGCGGAGGATGGAATACCGGATATGACAATTGTACTGTCAATCGTCGGGAAACAAAAAATGCCTTGGGCGGATATAATTACGTTGGCTTCCGTCTATGCCTTACACTGCCGTGAAGATGAGATGTCCTATTGTATTGGCGGTACTGGCGCTCGTGTCGCTATGTGCTGCGGCATCAGCGTCGGTGAAGGGGAACGAAGCTGTTTTTGCGGATGGGTTCAAGTCTGAGATACGCTATGAAAAGCCCGACAGGCGTCCCGTGTACTTTGGTGCGACAAGCCGCTGCAAAGATGTTTCCGTAGGTGGCGAATACTGCGTCTATGTAGATATCGAATATGCTGACGGTACGCCTGTGTACGCACTCAAGGCATCGTTCAACACCGGTACGCATGGATGGGAGGATAGCAAGACCATCTTTCTTCCGCCGAAGCCTGTAAAGGTGATAAAGGCATATCTTCTGCAGCGTAAGGCCGCCGGCAAAGCATGGTTCAGGGATGCGTTCGTGTCGAGAACACCGCCACCCCCAGGTACGGTTCTCACCGAATCCCGCAGAACCTTCCGCCCATATCGAGATGCCGACAGGGTCATACGTTCGGTATGGAATGGGAAAAGGGTCGAACTTCGCATTGCGGAGGAGCCGTCTTCGATTCCGTCTAAAAATCCGCTCAAGCCTGATTCCTGTGTTGTGTGGACTGCTGATTCCATGCGGAAAATCACCCCATTGACCTTCCCGTCTTCAGCGGAAACGGCTTCGCCTTCCGTGAAACTAGAACTGTTCGGACGCGAAAGCGAATCTGTTCAGATATGCATTTCCACTGGGAACAACCGTTCTTTTGAAAATGTTTCCCTTAGATTGAGTCCGCTTTCAGCGAAAGGCGGCAGGCAGTTTCCTGGCAAGGTTGGTTGGCAGAGGATTGGCTATTTCCCCAGAACGCAGAAGTTCTTCCGTCATCCTCTCGCTCCAGACGACACCGAAACATGGTTTCCTGAGCCGCTTTTGCCTCCGGCTCCGATGTCGGTGCCGAAAGGCGGCACCCAGGGCGCATGGGTCACTTTTTCGTGTGCGGCAGATGCCAAGGCAGGAGTGTACTGTGGATTATTGGAGATTCTGCATGGAGACCGCTGCATAAGGAAAATCCCCGTAGAGGTGAAAGTGTTCGACAGTTCGTTGCCGTTGCGGTTTGGACAGAAAACCGGATATTGCGTAATGGATGGATTCACCCGTGCCGCGTATCCGGACGATTTCGAGGCGAAGCGCAAGGAAAGTTGGGATATCCTTCTTGATCATCGGTTGAATCCAACGGATATTTCCCGTACAACGCTTCCTGATCTTGAAATGCTTGAATATGCAAAGAAACGCGGCATGAATTCGTTCTGCGCACTCCATCTTGTGCCGCCGCCAAAGGATCCAAATGTGAAATGGGTTTGCTATGTGGAACCAGAGGCTGTTTTCAATGACGAGTTCTATGGTTATCTCAAGAATATCCTGCCTCCGTACATACAGGAGCTTGAGAGGCGCGGACTCAAAGATATGGCGTATCTCTACGGGTTTGATGAACGTGAGTCAGAATACTATCCGCAAATGCTTGATATGTGGAAGCGGCTCAAGCAGGATTTCGGACTTCCGCTCTTGACGTCTTGCCGGGTGTACCGTGACGTGAAGCGGGGGCAGATCCCGTTCGATTCGCCGATTGCGACAATGACCGACATCTTGTGTCCCGGTACGGCGACGTATGATCGCACATTGTCCGACAGGTATCGCGCATTGGGGAAGGAGGTCTGGTGGTACACGTGTTTCAGCCCGCATTATCCATATGCAAACAACGCGCATTATGAATATCCTACTGTGGAGAACCGTTTGATAAGCTGGATGACATGGACGGAACGGGCGGATGGTTTTCTCTTCTGGCTCGTAAACGCATGGAACGAGACGGACAAGCTTGATGAAAACGATACATATTTTCCCGATTGGAATGTAGCAAATGCGCTTCATTCTCCGGGAGATGGCATATACATCTATCCAGGCAAAAGCCGTATCCTGTCGGGAATTCGCTTTGCGAATGTGCGTGATGGTGTGGAGGACTATGAAAAGCTGCAGATTGCCGAGCATGTGCTTGGCAGGGGTGCCGTAGAATCCGAAACAGAAAGAATAATCAGGTCAATGAAGGATTTTTCCCGTGAACCAGATGTTTTGCGGGCGGCAATTCGTCGTTTGTCTGAGAAGGTTGTACAGGAGAAGAGACGATGATCCCCTTGGTTCTTGCCGTTGCCATGTGGATATCTCCAGACGTGGAGATGGGGAAGATACGGGTGGCTGCGTTTCGCAAAGATGCTGTTAATGCATCAGAAGTGGAACATGCCGAATGGCGCATAACTTCATTGGGTGTATTCAATGCATACGTCAATGGGAAGCGGATCGGAGAGGACTGGCTTGCGCCAGGATGCACCTATAACGTCAAATGTCGACACGAGGCTACGTATGATGTAACAGGTTTGATGAAACATGGAAGGGGGGAAACCAATGCGCTTGCGGTTGAGGTTGGTCCATCATGGTGGTGCGATGCGATAGCAAAGGGTTTCGGCGGCAGTCGATGCGCACTTCGGGCGACGTTGTCTGTTAAATATGCGGATGGTGGCAAAGTTGAGGTTCCGACTGATCTGACGTGGAGGGGGGCATATCCCGGACCATTGATTGACGCGGGGATCTTTGAGGGGGAGATAGTGGATGGACGCCTTTCCGACGCATGGCGAACCGATGCGGTAGAGGGATGGAACTGTGTGTGTGAAAATAAAGAGTTCAAAGGAGAGGTGCGTCCAATGCTTGCGCGAACGCGCGAACGCACGGATCTGCGGTTGAATGTGAACTGCGGAGATGCAGATGTGGATCTTGCGACCGGCGGAATGCATGTCGTTGATTTCGGGCAGAATCATGCCGGAGTCGTCTCTTTCTCCGTAAAGGGGAAACGTGGAACTGTCGTAACGGTACGCTTTGCGGAGATGCTGAACGACACCGGAGATCCGGCCAGAGGCAATGACGGTCCCAAAGGGACTCCTTATCTCAAGAACCTGCGATCAGCAAAGGCAGAGTTCAGATATGTGCTTGCCGGTGAAGGCGTGGAGCGATGCCGTCCGACCATGACATATTTCGGCTATCGGTACGCTTCGTTCACGGCTGATGCGCCTGTGGTGATTTCGCAAGTGCGCACCCATGTGCTGACAGGTGTTCTCGAAAGGCGTGGGCGCATCGTTACCGGCAACGCGCTTGTGAACCGCTTGATAGCAAATTGTGAATGGGGACATTATTCGAACTATCTTTCCGTGCCAACAGACTGTCCGCAACGCGATGAACGCGCCGGATGGGCGGGGGATACGCAGGTGTTCTGCAGAACGGCCATGTACAACGCCGATTCCTATGAGTTTCTCATGAAGTGGCTAGCCGACCAGCGCGATTGCCAACGTGCGGACGGTGCAATTTCGGAGGTCGCCCCAAAATGCACATGGGAAACGAAGTACGGTCAGTGCGGGTGGGCGGATTCGGCTGTCATCGTGCCATATACGCTTTGGATGATGTATGGCAGGACTGCGCCGGTGGAACAGCATTGGGATGCCATGGCCAGACATATGGCGTATGTTGAGAAGAACGGATTAACGGATCATTATTGCGATTGGCTTTCCCCTGTAAGGAACGATAAGCCATTGAAAGATCTGCTTTGCGATGCGTTTGTTGTGTGGGATGCACAGATGATGCAGCGGATGGCGGTTGCGATTGGTAAAATGGACGAAGCCGCCCATTATGCAGCGCTTGCAGGAGAACGGCGGAAACTGTGGCGATCCAGATACATTGATTCTGATGGTGCCGTCAAAAAGGAATATGCTTGCCAGACCGCCTATGCATATGCATTGCATATCGGTCTTGTTGATGGGCCAGGTCGGAAAATAACTGTGTCACGTCTTGTGGAAGATGTGAAGATGCGTCGGGGTCGGATAGGAACAGGCTTCCTTGGAACGGCCATAATCTGCCAGGTACTGACGGAAAACGGTCATGCGGATGTCGCATATGATCTTCTTCTCAACCGGGAATATCCAGGATGGCTCTATTCCGTTGATCAAGGGGCCACCACCATCTGGGAACGCTGGAACAGCTATACCAAGGAACGGGGGTTTGGAGATGCGAGCATGAACAGTTTCAACCACTATGCCTATGGCTCTGTCCTTGGATGGCTTTATGCGGATGCGGCAGGAATCCGTCCTCTCAAGCCTGGTTTTGAAGAGGTGGAGATTGCACCGCACCCGGATCCACGTCTTGGTTCGCTGGAGTGCGAACATGAAACGCCGCACGGCAGGATATCGGTTCGATGGAGATATGTTGACGGCAAACTGGACTGGTCATATTCCGTCCCTGACGGGATTTCGGTTCATGTCATATCGCCCTGATTGCATTGCGCAAAATTTTGACGTGATATAGTGATAATTGTTGTTCTATGCTGTTGTTAGATGAGGAAGAGAACTGATCCGAATCGAATTCTCAGATCGTTCCAGATGAAGACAGCTGATGTTTGCGTTCGGCATCATCTGCTTTGGCAGGACTGCTTTCGTTGACTTAATATGATATAATCTGCGCCAAGAAGAATGGTGCGGTTTCCAGAAATAAAAAAGGGCGAAGTTTTTGCGGCATGAACAGCTTGCCGAGACTTACGGTAATAGAGGCGTCTGCCGGAACGGGCAAGACGTTCTCTCTCGTGACGCGTCTGCTTAAGCTTATTTTTGGTGGGACTGAACCTGAGCGGATCGTCGCCCTCACATTCTCGCGTGCGGCGGCGGGCGAGATATTCAACAGCTTCATCGAACGTCTTTCCTATGCCGCCGAGAGCAACAAGATTGCTGCCGAAGAAAGCGAGCGGCTTGGTGTTCCTCTGACGAAAGGGGATTTCGCTTCCATGCTTCGGAAGGTGATCTCGCGTCAGCACCTTTCCCTGATAGGGACGCTCGACAGCTTCCTGATGAAGATTGTACGGATGCTTCCGCTCGAGCTTGGGCTTGAGGGCGAAATCGCGGTGTTGAGCGATTTCCGCGCGCCGGTGGAGCAGGGGCGTCTGCTAGACGAGATGATGGCGCTCGAAAGCGATGATGCGAAGATGTTCTACCGCGATTCGTTCCGTCTTGCGCTTGACGGCGACGGCTCAAAGAGCTTCCTTGAGGAGTTTTCAGGTTTCATCTCCTGCTGGCATCAGATGTACCGCGATATTCCGGAACGCGAGGCGTGGGGCGTGGCGGAGCGGATATGGGGCGATGAGGTGCCGACAGGACTTGACGTGTCGATAGCGGACATCCGAGCCCTTGCGGACGGACTCATGCCGTTCGCGTCAAAGCGTGGAGTTGAGACGTTCATAAGGGCTGTTCGTGAATTCAGTGGGACGGTGAAGGATTCGCCGAAGGTCCTGAAGGATGAACCTTCGGCGGCTGAGGCCGTTTCGAAGATGCATCTCTGGAGGATCGGGCGCGCACTTCGCCGGACGGCTGGCATATACCGGCTTGTGCACACGTACGAGGCCGCGTACAGGACGAAGGTTAGGCAGCGCGGACTCATCACGTTCGACGACGTTCCGAGGCTTATCGGCAGCCTTGGCGAGGACGTCAAGGCACCGCTCGAATATCGCATGGACGCCAAGTTCGACCATTGGGCTCTTGACGAGTTTCAGGATACGAGTCGCGGACAATGGGCGGCGTTGCGAAACCTCATTGAAGAGAGCAGGCAGTCGGACGGCGGACGCAGCGTGTTCATCGTCGGCGACCGCAAGCAGGCGATCTATGAATGGCGCGGCGGTGATGTGCGGATTCTCGGCGAACAGGTCGAGGCGGCGGACGACAATGGTGAGCTTTCGGTGTCGCGCAGATATCTGGGGCGGATATCGTCTGCGGTGAACCGCATATTCGACGAAACGACGATCCGCGGCGTGTTCAACATGGATGACGCTGTCGCAGAGGCGCGTTGGACGTGTCCTGAGCATGTAAGCTTCAACAGGGAGAATGAAGGATTCGTCAAGGTCGTCCAGGCGGAGAAGTCCGGAAAGCAGGCTTCGCAGAGCGACTTCTTCGAGCATATCGAAGAAGAGCTAAGGACGGTCAGGCCGTGGGAGCGTGGGATAACGAGTGCAATTCTTGTCCGCAACAACACGTTCGGTGAGGCGATTCTCGCGCATCTGAAGGCCAACGGCATCGATAAGGTCGTGTTTGAAGGCGATAGTGGCGTCATGGATTCTCCGGTGCTTGCCGCGTTCACGATGCTCGTGAAGCTTGCCGAGCATCCTGACGATGAATATGCATATGCATGCATAAGACATTCACCGCTTGCGGAGGCGATGTATCCCAACGGCATGCCGCCGTCGACTGAGGTGTCTGCCGGACTTCTTGCGGACTTCACGCGTCTTGGCATGGTGCGCAAGTTCCGCGAAGTCCGCGAGTCGTTGAAGAAGGTGTCGGATTCGTGGAACGATTTCACCGAGGCGCGTTTCGCCGATCTCATAAAGTGCGCTGCGGAGTTCGAGGATGTCCGGGACGAGACAGTGCGGCTTTCCGATTTCATCGAATATCTCTCGGAGCACAAGCGCAGGGATTTTGCGGAGGAGGGCATGGTGCGCATCATGACGATGCACCAGTCCAAGGGGTTGGGCTTCGACCATGTGATAGTGCCGTTCTATGAATTCGACGACCTTTACGGCTCTCGCCATTCCGGTCCGTTGAAGAGTTCCGATCCCAGATGGATACTCGACAATCCGTCCGCCGATACAGATGCGACGGATCCGGTGCTTGGCGCGGCGGAACGCAGACGGCGGCAGTCACAGCTGTATGCGTCGCTGTGTCTGGACTATGTGGCGTTGACGCGCGCGAAAAAGGCGCTTACGATAATCCTCCATCCGCAGAACGCCAAACCGCCGCCGGCGCCGACTCGGTTCAGCGATCTGGTGCGGCTTGTCGGACTTGAGTCCGGCGGCGATTGGAACTGGTACGAGAAGTGCAAGAAGGAACAACCTAAGGATACTCCGCCTGCGTCCATCCCGGAAGCGCCGCCTGTGCTCAGAAAGAAAAGAATGTGCATCTCCAAGGCGCGTCCGAGCGAATCGTTCATGACCGGACTTGCCGCTGACAGGCTTTTCGCTGACGATTATGGGGCGGGCGCGGAGTACGGAAAGGAGATGCACGCGAAGTATGAGAAGATCGAGTGGATCCCCGAAGCCGAAGCGAAGGATACGTTTGACCGAGTCTTTGTGAAGCCGGAGGGCTTTTCGGAACTCTGGCGTGAACGGTCTTATGAAATCTTTGCGGATGGCTCATGGGAGTCCGGACAGTTCGACCGCGTAGTGTTCACATGTGAAGGCGCAGACCGCAAGGCTGTGATATTGGATTTCAAGACGAACGCGATGCGTCAAGGTGAAACCGTCGATGCCTACGAAACGCGTCTGCGCGAGGCGTACACTCCGCAGATGTCGGCATACCGCAGGGCGGTGCACATGCTTACGGGTATTCCCCTTTCAGGTGTGTCGGCAAAGCTGCTGCTGACCCGAACACGCGGCATCGTGGATGTCTATGGATTTATGAAACGATAAGTGCAAGGTACGCATATGAAGATTGCGATAGCGATAGATTCGTTCAAGGGAAGCCTCGGATCGATGGAGGCGGGAAACGCCGCCGCCGAAGGCATAAAACGCGTTCTTCCCGATGCCGAATGTGTTGTGCGTCCGCTTGCCGATGGCGGGGAGGGAACGGTCGAAGCTCTTGTCTCAGGATTGGGCGGCAAGTTGCGCAATGTCGAAGTGACGGGACCCGCCGGGAAGCCTGTCGTCGCCACATACGGCCTCGTAGGCGGTACGGCGGTAATGGAGATGGCGCAGGCCGCAGGCATAACGCTTGTTTCGGGAGGCGAGAAGAATCCTCTGCGTACCACAACATTTGGCGTCGGAGAAATGATCAAGGACGCCATTGCGCAGGGATGCCGCAGGTTCATTGTGGGAATCGGCGGTAGCGCAACCAACGACGCAGGCGCGGGAATGCTTCAGGCTCTTGGTTTCAGGTTGCTGAATGCGGATGGATGTGACATCCCTTTGGGCGGCGGTGCACTTTCCGGGGTTTCGAAGATTGACCGCAGTGGTGCGGTTCCCGAGCTTGGGGAATGTACTTTCCGGATTGCTTGTGATGTTACAAATCCGCTTTGCGGCGAGAAGGGCGCAAGTGCGGTGTACGGTCCACAGAAGGGCGCAACTCCAGAGATGGTGGTGACGCTCGATTCCGCGCTCGCACATTTTGCCGCCGTCGCTGGTGGCGATCCTGAATATCCGGGGTCTGGCGCGGCTGGCGGACTTGGCTTTGCGTTCCGTGAGTTTCTCGGCGCGGAACTGAAGAGCGGAGTTGAGATCGTTCTGGAAGAGACGCGCTTCGAGGATATCGTGCGTGATGCGGATGTCGTCGTGACAGGCGAAGGGCGTCTCGATTCACAGACGGTCATGGGCAAGGCGCCGATCGGCGTCGCCAGGATGGCAAAGCGGTTCGGCAAGAATGTTTTGGCGTTTTCCGGATGCGTGACACCGGATGCAGGAATCGTGAACTCGCATGGAATAGATGCGTTCTTCCCGATCCTGCGTGAAGTGGTCACGCTGGAGAAAGCACTCGAAAAAGGCAATGCGGCAGCCAATCTTGCCGCCACAACGGAGCAGGTGTTCAGATGTTTACTACTTGGGGCGCACTGACGGGTCTGGCGATAGCCATTGTTCTGATAATACGCAAGGCGACACCCGCTTATGCGCTGGTGCTTGGTGCGCTTGCAGGTGGACTCTTGGGCGGCGGAGGGTTGCCCGAGACGGTGTCGGCGATGATCTCAGGCACGCAGTCCATGATGCCGAGTGTGCTTCGCATTCTTACGTCCGGCATATTGGCGGGTGCGCTTGTGAAGACAGGCAGCGCGGAACGCATTGCGGATTCGATCGTCAGGATGCTTGGTTCGAGGTTTGCGCTTGTCGCGATTGCGCTTGCTGCCATGATCGTCACGGCCGTCGGTGTGTTTGTCGACATTGCCGTCATAACGGTCGCACCGGTTGCGCTTGCGGTCGGGAACCGCGCCGGGTTGCCGGTCTCGTCGCTGCTGCTTGCCATGGTCGGCGGCGGCAAGGCGGGGAATGTCATCTCTCCGAACCCGAACACGATTGCGGCGGCGGATGCCTTCAAGGTGGATCTCACAGCGCTTATGATGAAGAATATTGTTCCTGCGCTTTGCGCCCTTGCTGTGACCGTGTTGCTTTCGTCGTGGCTTGCGAGGAAGGGAAGGAAGGATGCCTCCATCAGCGGTGCGACCGCTGATGAGATTGAAATGACCAGGAATCTTCCGAACATCGTATCCGCCGTCGCGGGACCGCTTGTCGTCGTTGCGCTTCTTGCGCTCCGTCCCATATGCGGTTTTGCGGTTGATCCGCTTGTTGCGCTTCCGGCAGGTGGACTCGTGTCGATAATCGTATGCGGACGCTGGAGGGACACTGCCGAATACTGCGAGTTCGGGCTTTCGAAGGTGATTGGCGTATCGATCCTTTTGATCGGCACAGGTGCGGTCGCGGGGATTGTGAAGAACTCCGGACTCAACGCCGACATGATCTCTGTTCTCAACGCCTGCCATCTTCCGGCGTTCGCGCTCGCTCCTCTCTCGAGCGTTCTGCTCTCCGGCGCGACGGCTTCGACGACGGCCGGCGTGACAATCGCCTCGCAGACCTTTTCTGGTGCGCTTGCGCAGGCTGGAATCCCTGCGCTTTCTGCGGCGGCGATGCTCCATGCCGGCGGTACGATATTCGATGCTCTTCCTCACGGAAGCTTCTTCCACGCGACGGCTGGCGCGGTCGGCATGAACGTGAAGGATAGGCTCAAGCTCTTCCCGTACGGAACGCTCGTCGGTGCAACGACCACTGTCGTATCCGTCATCGTGTATCTCCTTGGCTTTTGAAGAGCGTCATAGCGGGAAAAGCACGATCTTTGGAATAAGATGATGAAGGTGGTTCGCAGCTGGATTCCTATCTTAGAATTATTAATTACAATGGCTTAAGGCTTTAAGGTCAAACATGTTATAATCAAAGATTTGAAAGGAAGCGAAAGCATATGAAAAAGATGATTTTTATTGTGATGCTGCAGTCGGCGCTTGCAGGATGTTCTTTGGGGACCGCGCATAAGGTGAACGATCCTTATGACTACAAGGAGCTGGTGACACGTGAGGTGAAGCCTGTGAAGGTTTCGCAGAACGCCGTTGGGCGTACTGTCGTGGATTTCGGCAAGGACGCAATCGGATGGCTTGAACTTGATGGAGCGGAGTCCGGCGAATACGAAATCGTCATGGGAGAGCTAGTCAACGGACGCGGAGAGGTCACCAACGCCTATCCCAAGTCCACAATCCGTTGCTATCGCGTCAAAGGGATGAAGACGGCGGGAGTCCATCGTGTTTCGTTGCCGCCGGACCGTCTGAACCTAAAGGGCTACGATCCGAAGGCACCGGCGATACTGCTGCCGGAACGTTTTGGGATTGTCGCTCCGTTCCGCTATGTCGAGGTCGTGTCCGGACCGAAGATGGAGTTCCGCCAGATGGCGGTCAACTATCCGATAGATATGGACAAGAGTTCCTTTACGTGCGACAATGCCGATCTTGTGCGTGTGTATGACATGTGCAAGTATTCGATTCTTGCTACATCGTTCTGCGGCATATATGTGGATGGTGACCGCGAACGCACTCCGTACGAAGCCGATGCCTACATAAACCAGCTTTGCCACTATGCCATCGATAACGACTGCTCTCTTGCCCGCAAGTCGCATGAATGGCTGATGGATCATCCCACCTGGCCGACGGAGTGGCGGCAGCACTCCATAATGATGGCTTGGGCGGACTGGATGTGGACCGGGGACACTCGCTCTCTGGAGAAATACTACGGAAAGCTCAAGGATGAAAAACTCATGGATCGCTATGCCCGTGCTTCCGACGGACTTCTCGAGACTGGCGGTGAGTTCAGGAAGACAGCCAAACCCGGAGCCGGTGACATAGTTGATTGGCCACACGGCGAGCGTGACGGATTCCAGTTCAAGCCGGTGAATGCGGTCGTGAACGCTTTTTACTATAGGAATCTGCGTGAAATGGGCGATATTGCCCGTGCGCTTGGCAAAAATGACGACGCAAAAGAGTTCGCGGAACGCGCGAACAAGATATACTCTGCATTCCAGAAGGTATTTTTTGATGGAAAAACAGGTCTCTATGTGGATGGAGATGGCACGAAACACAGTTCACTGCATGCGAACGCGGCGGCGCTTGCGTTTGGACTTGTTCCGGAAAAGCATGTTTCTGGTGTGATTGCATTTCTGGAGAATAAAGGGATGGCTTGCAGCGTGTATTTCGCGCAATATCTTCTGGATGCGTTCTGTGAATATGGACGCGGAGATCTTGCCGTCAAGCTGATGTCTGCAAAGGGTGATCGCAGCTGGGTTGGAATGATGGACTTCGGTTCGACGATTTCACTGGAGGCGTGGAGCGTGAAGGCGAAGCCGAATCTTGATCTCAACCATGCGTGGGGGGCGGTCCCGTTGAATGTCATCGCAAGGTATGTGCTTGGAGTCACGCCATTGGAGCCGGGATTCAGGAAGATATCGATCCGTCCACAGCTTGGCGGCTTGAAACATGTCAAAGGGTCTGTCCCCACAGTCGCTGGAACGGTTACGGTAGAGGTTTCGCCTGAAAAGCTTGTTTTCACAACCCCAGCCCCAGCAAAAGTGACTTTCGGTGGCCGTGTCCGGTCTTTCCCGACGGGAACGCATGAAGTTGTCAGATAGGTGTTTGGGGGATGAAAGGTGATGGAGGGAACGGTTACTACAATTGTTTTTTGTATTGCTGTTCAAGTTCCTTGAGCGCTTTCACCACGCTTACGGAAAAGCCTTCGCGATGAACTTCATCGGATATGTCTCCATTCCCGCGTTTTCCGATGCGTGTGTTTTCTAAAGGATATTCAGTATAAGGGATGGAACCTAATTGAAATAAGAATGAGATTTTCCAGTCATCAATCAGACGATACGAAAACCGTGTTTTTTTTTCGTAGGGTCGGATATCAATGACACTTTCGCCGTTGCATCAGTCGTGTCTTTTTGGAAGTATGGACATATTCCGACGGCTGGAAAACACGGAATCGCCGTCCATTGATAAGATGTATCTTTGGAATAGGATACAATATCGACGAAGACTTCCTTGCCGTTACGTTCGAAAACTCCCGGGCATGTGTGCATTATGCGTTCCGCGGAGGCAATGGTTCCCACCGCTTCACCCATGACGGAATCGTCGATGGCTGAAAGGCAGGAATTGCCGCGAATTTCTCTGATTGTGTATTTCTATGAAGTGGTTACCTCAGATGCAGATGAAATCACAACAGAATCATTTCCGTAATTGATGTCGCACCTGCTGCGAGAAGTCATGCATTCGCAAGCAAACGCTAAACTGATAAAAACCGTAGGGGGCAGAGAAACTCGTTTCATAGTCTTTGTATTTTATTTTACACCGATGATTTTCGTAGTGCCGCTTTGCGAACCAAAAATAACAGGCCACTGTTCGACAGGGATCTCTTCCGCACCGGTGAAATGCGCAGTTGTTGTTTCTCCTGAAAGACGTATCGGCGGCATGACCACAGGCGGACTCGGACGCACGGATGTCGGGGATATATCTGCTTTTGGCGGAATGCGATCGAGTTTTACAGTGACGTTGCAAAATATTATTCCAACAGAGCGAACTGGGTGAGTCAGAGGCCGGAGGACTATTCTGTTGCCTTGCATTGTTTCGGATGCAGACGGGCCGGCACTATGTGGTCGTTTGAGCCGTCTGCGGCGTTGAAAATCCTTGAGGGCTGGGAGGAACGGGATAGACTCGACATTCGTCGCGGGGAATGGTTTGATCGCAAAAATGGTATGATCATGCGAGACGGATTGATATCCTCCATCAGGATGATTTCCGGAAATACCTATAGTGGTAAAGTGTTTGTGGATGCTACATATGAAGGGGATTTAATGGCTTCGGCCGGAGTCTCGTATACCGTTGGTCGCGAATCCAATTCCGTGTATGGTGAAACTATAAACGGCAATGCGCCAAACGCAAGAGGTGCGACCAATCACAATTTCCATGAGTTTTTTTTTTCGGTTTATGTAAAAGAGGGTGATCGATCTTCTGGGCTTTCTCCCTGGATAGAACCGTCCAATCCATCTGAAAAGCCAGGCATGGACGACAGGCGTGTGCAGGCGTACTGCTTCCGCATGTGCTTGACGGACGTGCCGGAAAACCGTATCCCTTTCAAGAGACCGGCTTCTTACAACGAACAGGACTACGAACTGCTCTTCCGTGAATATTCCGCTGTGGAGGCGAATCCTCACGTGAAAGTGCGTGGCTGTCTGGACGGAAAGAACAAAATTCCGTTCATTATGTCTTCCATGTCGAACCGCAAGACCGATTCCAACAACCGTACTGGATTCTTTTCGGATTTCATAGGACGGAACTGGGCATGGCCGGAAGGATCGTATGAGGTGCGCGAGAATATCTTTCGTGAGCATCTGGAATATCAGCAAGGCCTTATGTGGACTCTTGCAAATCATCCTCGCATTCCCAAAAGCGTCCGTAATTATTTTTCGAAATGGGGAACTTGCCGTGATGAGTTCACGGATGTCCCTGGTGATGGTTTTGTTTGCAATGAAGGAAATGTGGAAGATTCGCGATCTGCCGACCCTAATGTGCGGATACAGCCGTACGGCATCGATTATGGTGCTATCATCCCTAAAAAGGAGGAGTGTAAGAATCTCATTGTCCCTGTTTGTCTTTCTGCATCTCATATCGCATTCGGATCTATACGCATGGAGCCGATGTTTTTTGCTTTAGGTCAGGTTGCGGGAACCGCCGCATCGCAGGCTATTGATTTCGGATGCTCTGTGCTGGATGTGCCGTACCAGGAACTGTCAGCGCGTCTTGTCGCAGATGGGCAGGTCATTTTATCGCGTAAATGATATGGTTTTTAGGATTGCGGGTGACAAATCCATGGAGCTGTGTGGAGACCCTTCGGCTGTAGACAATCAGAAAGTTAGCCTGGGCTGAATTGTCAAAATTATGTCAAAAAATTTTGACATAATTTTGACATTCTTTTGACACAGATTTGACATTCCGTTTCCGGTTATTTGATATCTTACCTTCTGTCGTGACGATTGTGTCACGGCGGAACGAAAGGAAGTATCGAAATGGCCAGAATAGC
>JAFXEA010000107.1 GCA_017521065.1 Kiritimatiellia bacterium
AGAATCAGAAAGCGATGCTGATCCATTCGCTTCAAACACAAAGTCACCTTTTACCACAAGACGTACAGCATTATCTGAAACAACGGCAGTAACATTCTCTGGAACAGACGATGCGATAGACAATGCTGCATGTTGCAGGAAATCAACATCCGATGAACGGAGGACTACAGAACCAACAACAAACTTGTCCTTGGCAAGAGAGAATGCAACATTCCGATAACCATCAAAAGGCATCAACTCGTTATCGGCAGATTCAAAAACAACTTCAGTGCCATTTGCCGCCGAAAAGGCAAATGATGAAGTTGTTGGATTCAAGAAACGAACTTTGCCCGCCAATATCGAAAGAGCATCCGGAATTTGCGCAAGAGCAAGCGTTCCCGCTCCTGTCTTGGTAAGAGAAGCGGCACTACCATAAGTAAAGATGCCCATATCAAGAGTTGCGCCATCAGCGACATCAACGGTAGCCGAGGAACCGTTGGGCATCGAAGCGGACACCTCATCCCCCCATTTAGAAACCGAATTCTTAAACGCAACATCCTTCTCTGCAACAAGTTTGCCGCCACCGAGCAGGAAACGCATTTGGCCAGCCTTATCTCTTTCCTCTATCGTCTTGGTAAAATTACCTCCCATGCGAAGCTCGCCGGACATCTGCGCCACTTCAATTATCTTAGTCTTGGCGCCGAACTTATCGCTGCCATCCCACACAATACCTTTAGGAGCAATAAAAGTTCCGCGATTAGTTATGGTGTTTATCTTTCCTTCTTGAGTTGATTGCGAAACATCTAACGAATCGGGATTCCAATTCATCATCCCCTCGGGTTCTACCGCACATTTAAGCTGAATCAAATTCAAACCCGACATGACATCCATCCGGCCACCAGCCTTGACCGTCCAGAACTCGTCTTGATTGGCATGTGACACACTGACCTTCACTCCACTGGAATAAACCAATGTCGCCCCAGAAAATATCTCGCATTTTCTGGAAACATAGTTCAGTTTGTTTGGATTTTTGATTATCAGCGTACCATTGGTCAAAGCAAAAACAAATGGCTTGTAGAGGAACTTCTGTCTTTCTGCCGATATATCAACAGGGAATGTTCCAAGGGAAAAACCGCCTATTGTAAAAGTATTGCCATCAAGATTAAAACGTCCCAATGTCCAAGAACCACTATCCGACTGCCATCCCGCACTGTAAACCATATCGTCTACACCGGGAACAAGAGCATCCTCATTGTTGTACGATGTGCGATCAATCGACCAATTTCCTGAATCGCCGAAACTCGACCAATCGTAGAATTCCACGGACGCACCTTTTGCCGAAACAGAATTAGTGACATACTGTGTGCGCCAGTAAAATACACTCCCTGCTTGAGCGACGCAGAGTGTTAGAGTTGCCAGCAGTACGGTAAGCGATTTCTTTTTCATGGGAATCTCCTCTGTTTTAAAGACCAAGTTCGCGGATATGGTTTTCACGGGCGACCTTTCGGAACACCTGTTCCGAAATGGCTCCCGATTTGCGCATCTCGCGCAGGAATCCGGGAAGCGGAGAAACGTAGCCGTTGGGATCGCAGATATCTATGCCAAACATTATGCGGTCCTGAAATTCCGTCAGGAACTTCGCCGCATACGCCGGATCGCGCATGAGCGCACAGGCTCCCGAACCGGCCGAAAGGTCTCCGTAGAGATTGGGGTACTTGCGCATCAGACGCTGTATCGCGCCTTCCTCCTTAATCGGACCCTTGCCCCTGCTGTTGCGCTCTTGCATCGTCCGGCAGACCGTGATCTCGCTCCAGAAAGCGGACGAGTGCCCGAAGAAACGGAGCTTAGGGAAGCGCTGGAGGCAGATTTCGAGAGCCGGCAATCCGCCGTCGTCAACAACCCCATAGCTCCATCCTGACATCGGCGTCGTGTGGAACGTAACTGGGAACCCCACCTCCTCGCAAGCCTTGAACAGATTCTGCATGCGCGGATCCAGGAGATGTATGTTTGCGCACAGTTCACCGAATCCCTTGCATCCTCTGTCGCGATAATGCATCAGCACATCACGGAACTGAGCGAACGGCGTGTTTCCGCAGGCGCGCGGATCGACGACGCAAAACGGAATGAACCTATCAGGATACTGCGCAGAAAGGCGGAGAATCGATTCGTTGGACATTCCGCCGATGAAATTCTCCGGCGTTCCGAGACCCAGTATGCACCCCTTCTCGATTCCCAAGCGATCGTAGTGCGCGATAAGCTGCTCGGCGCAGCAGAGCGGTTGCTTAAGGGAACCCATCTGCGGCAGCGGATCCTCCGTGCAATGGGCATGGATGTCGATGTACTTCACATCTTCGTCCGGATTTAGGCCGTTCGCCGTCACGCATCCAGCAAGGACGGCCGCGCCACCGGTGGAAATAAACGCTCTTCTTGTGGATTCCATCGTCAGACCCTCGCAATCCTTTTGGCGTTCCCTGACGCAACAGCATCAAAAACATCAACCGAAATACTGCCCTCGTCGCGAAGTCTCCTGAGGAAGGAAGGCAATACGGGGAGCGTCTTTGCGACATCCTCCGGAGACTGCGCATCAAGTCCGAACACGATACGGTCCTTGAAACCTGTCAGAAAACCGGCTGCATAAACCTTGTCGCGCATGATTGCGGCAGCACCCCACGGACCGGACAGATTGCACACGAGATTCGGGTAAGCCTCCAGCAACGAACGCAGCATACCCTCTTTGACTGGACCAAAAACCGGAGACACGCGTTCATCGCGGCATCTGGGAACGGATATCTCGCACCAGAATGCCGCACCGGAAACAAGGAACGTCAACTTCGGAAATCTTGCGAGTGTAGCTTTCAATCCCGCAAGAGACGGCGGATCGTAAAGTCCAGCCCCCTTATCTTCGAACCCGTCCAGATGAATCGACACCGGCATTGACGCCTCTTCGCAGCTTTGGAACAGATTCTGCACCCTTACATCGGAAATAGGCAATTTGGCCGCCACGCAACCAACACCACGGCATCCGCGAGACTTGTAATGCTCAAGGACCGGAGTGAACTTTGCCGTCGGACTGTTATAGCAGTTGCGGGGATCGAGATTGCAGAACGCCGAAAAGCGACTTGGATAGGCTTCCACAATGCGAAGAACCTCTTCGTTCGCCTGACCCGTCGGATGGGTTTCGACATTTGCGATAGGCATTATCACGCCCTTGGCGATGCCAAGCCGATCGTACATCGCCAACTGACGCGACACGTCGCACACTCCGTGCTTTCCGCCGACAGGAGCCATCAGCTCCCGTACGCAGACTGCATGCATATCGATGAATTCTGCCATTTCCAACACTCCTCCTACCTGAACCTCACCGAAAGGCTTCTGATGCGTCCGTTGAAAAATGCGCCGGTACGGTTTACATACCCAGGCGTAGCGCCCAAGGCGGTATAGACGGGGTTCACGGAATATCCTGTAACTTTTACCGGTTCACCCTTTACGCCATTGACCTCCACGAAAACGGACTGCCTGTCGCATACGACACGAACCTTGTTCCATTTTCCTTCTTCTAGAGCCGGTCCTGCCGCGGAAGCGGCAAACGCATCGGAGCGCATTTCCGGCACTCCATCCTTGCGCACCCAAAGCCCCATCGCGAAATTGCCGTCACCTATCAATCCCTGCTCTTTGTGTCCAAGCTGTTCAGGAAGAACATCCAGCTCGATCTCAAAGCCTGAAAACGCGGGAAGAAGCTGCATTGGCAGCGATGCGAACTGGCAGTTCGTGAACGAAAGCGACCAGCCGCCGTCCGTCTCTCTATGCCACTGCGGAGCGGC
>JAFXEA010000108.1 GCA_017521065.1 Kiritimatiellia bacterium
AGCTCGGTGTCGATTCCTGCAAGAATCTTGAGAAGAGTGGATTTTCCAGCTCCATTGCCGCCAATTACGCCGATGTGCGCACCGTAGAAAAAACTGAGATTGACATCCTGCAGAATGGTCTTGTTGCCTGCCTGCTTAGTTACATCTATGAGACTGAACTGATATTCGCCCGCCATGTCTATCCTTTTATTTACAGGGAACAACTTGGAGCAGGCAGAGGGATTCGAACCCTTCGCGTTCGCAAGGCCTGCCCTCTACCCTTAACCCAAGGAATACCCTTGTGTTATAAAACTTCCGTTTTAAAAGAACCATTTCAGATACTGCGAGTAAAACAGCGTCTTTCGCAAAGTATCGCAATCTAAAAAGGAAACCCAAACCATGAGCTACCTTCCTAAAAAGGCCGTTGTTGATGGCATAAAATGTCGTTCCATTAAACATGATGACGGCAATTATACCATATTCAGGGGACGTGTGCGCACACTAGCTCAACGCGTCAAAAGCGCGATGTATGACGATACAAGCCCCGGCCCCCAGAACATCCACACAAGTACAGCTACAGCGATGAAAGGACCGTAGGGCACCGCAGTAAACCCGCCAAGTCGTGCACGCCCCTTGAGCATAAGCCCGATCCCCACGACCGAACCAACCAAAGAAGATACTATCAGGACGAAAATGACAGCCGTCGGTCCGAAAAACGCACCTACTGCCCCCATGAGCTTTACGTCCCCAAAGCCCAACGCATCTTTCTTGAATAGTTTCGAAAACAAGGCACCCATTCCCCAAAGAAAGAAAAACCCGAAAGCAAGCCCCGCCGCGCTCCAGCACAAGGCATCAAGCCATGTACGCTCAAGCTGAAGTTCCGGAAGCAGGACAGAAGCCGGGACACCAAGCAGCATGCCGCCGATAGTAACGCGATCTGGAAGGTAGAAATGCTCAAGGTCTATGAAGGAACCGAGGATAAGCCCGGAAAACACAAGCCAATACACAGGAACACAGCCAAAGGACAAAAGCGGATGCATCCCCGCTATCGGCAAATCGCCGAACGTAACCGGCATCGCCCACTGAAGATACGCCGCAAAAAACAGTATGCCACCCAGCAGCTCCACTACCGTATAGCGCATCGAGATGGGCTTCCGGCAGTTTGCGCACTTCCCGCCCAGCGCCAGATATGAAAGTACCGGAATGTTCTGATACCACTTTATCGTTGCATTGCAGTTGGGACAGTGCGACGCCGGACGCACCACGCTTTCATTGCGAGGAAGACGCCATATGCAGACGTTCAGGAAACTTGCTATGCAAGCTCCCATTGCAAAACTGAAAAATCCGAAAACAGTAAAATAATGCAGATCCATAAACGCGTATTATATCATTTTTACCCATTTCCAGATAGGCTTGACTTCGATACCGCCATTGAACGCTCGGTATCCCAAGTAACAATCGTTTTAGAATGTCCCCACGAAATTCGAGAGGCAGTTGCGTCAGTAGCATCCGGGCGCAGTAAACTGCGCCCCTCCTGTTTTAGTGCGGATTGTACTGTATGGGCAAGTGGATTCTGCGGGCATGAAACGCATTGCCCCCAAACGGCCAATCAGCGGAATACGACAACCGTGCCAGGAGGCGAGTAGCGCGCCGAAACGAGTACATACCCTTCTTCATCAGCAGGCGCGACCGTCATCTGCCACTTGTAGGCCATGCCGCTCGTCATATCCTCGGGAACGGCGGATGCCGCCCATTTACCGATCACGAACGTATCGCCCTGAGTGAAACGGAAACCGTTCTGCGCAACAGGCTTGAATCCGCCGACACCGGAGATTGACGATATGCCGTCCACCTTGTCAGAAACAAAATCGCCGCCGATCTTCCACACGCGCAGCGGGAAGTCGCCATTGAACTCGACAGCGCCGAACCTGACAATGCCCGGCGCGGACGGATCCACGGTATTGGTGACCGAGACGCGACCGTCGGCAACGACCGTGCCTGCCCAGTTCGCGCCATCGTCGAAAAAGGCGAAGGTCGGATCGGACGACGGAGCGACGGAGAACTTTCCGGTCGCGGCATTCTCGCCGTTGACAAACGTGAGGGAAAGTCCGTACCCGGGAACGCCATTCGTCACGACGAGATTGCCAGCCCCCGTCACCGGCACGTCTGCGACGAGAAACTCCCGGTCCCATTCCGTACCTTCAAGATCCGAGGATGACTGCATCCACAGCGTCGATTCCGGCTCGATTCTCACCTTGCCGAGATTCTCGAATGGACGCGAGAACCAATTGCGGGCATCTTCATCCGGAGGGCAGGGATCTTTGTCCCACGGGATGAACGGCAACTGCCCGATGCGCCAAGTACCGTTTGAGACGGCGAGAGTCGCCTTTTTAGAAGTTTCATTTGCGATTATGTTATGGGTTGCGATCCAACCGCCGTTTTTGAGTTCAATGACATCGGAGTTGGCAACATAGGAATCGATTTGCATAGTAGACCTACTGGAATATGGATAATAAAGACCGCTTCCGGAACCATCCAGCGTAAGTTTTGAATACTGGCGCAACTGGATACCGTTCGCTACACCGGGATGACGATAGACCGATTTGATCATTCCGCCGTTTCTGCAGATCACATGCGCATGTTGATAGATGCGGCTCTGCTGGCTTAACGGCATTATTGTATTATCCAGGATCAATGTAAATGGTGTATTGTTATTGTACGTACCAACGTCAATTCCTAAGCGGACAACTGTTTCAGGATATGGTGGAAATGTAATATCCTTAAGCAAAAGTTCACCTACAGGACATACTATACCGCCATCTTCAGGGCGCATAAAACGACGAGCCGTGTCGGCAGTACCAGTCATACGAATCTTGCCGCCTATTGCAGTCATTGCAAAATATGCCGTTTCGCCAGGCAAAGCGCTTCCAAACGTAAGTCCCTGAACAGATGTTTCGGTAACTACATCAGGTATGCCGATTTGCCCAAAAAGCTTGAAATGGACATTCTTGAACTTGGTTCCGTCCGGCACGGTGACTGTCGCGTTTGTGGCAATCTCGAACACGGGCAAGCCGGCAGCATTGCCATCGGAGGAAAGACGGTCAACAGAAAACTCCGTAACGGAATCGTTCGCGAAAAGAATCCGGGACGGGTATTTGAGATTCACCTG
>JAFXEA010000109.1 GCA_017521065.1 Kiritimatiellia bacterium
TATTTCGCCATCTGCGCCTTGAGAACCTCAAGTGTGGCCTTCGCATCGGCTTCGGCCCCATGCGCCCCTGCATGATCCCGGCCGAGATAGTATCTGACGGCGGCGGAGAGATCGCGCGGCTCCATTCTGTGATAGATGCGCTGAACATCCACATGACGCCTCTGGGATGCGCCAAAGTTCCGGCCTGTGCGGGCGAACTCCTCTTCGATGCACGGAATGTCGAAACGGTCCGCATTGAAGCCGGAAAGGTCGCACCCCTCAAAGAACGCAAATATGTCTGCAGCCGACTCTTCGAAAGTCGGACAGTCCTTGACGATGTCATCCGATATTCCGTGAATCGCGGTCGTCTCCGGCGGAATCGGAACCGTCGGATTAAGTAGCCATGTCTTGGTCTCCTCCGTTCCGTCCGGGTTGATCTTCACAGCGGCAAGCTCGATGATGCGATCCTGACGGGGGTTCACCCCGGTGGACTCTATGTCAAACACAACAAGCGGACGGTCAAGTTTAAGTTCAAGTATCATTATCTTCTCTTCTCTCGTATCTCCGGTGCAGGAGGTTTGTTGTAGACTCTGGAATGAGGCGGAATGGACTCCATCAGCCACACATTGCCGCCAATCTCGGAATCGTGTCCGATAACGGTATCGCCGCCAAGGATTGTGGCACCCGCATAGATGACGACATTGTCCTCCACGTTCGGGTGACGCTTGTGTCCCTTCATCAGCATGCCGGTATCGGCATCCTTCGGGAAGCTCAAGGCTCCAAGCGTGACTCCTTGATATATCTTTACGTTACTGCCGATGACAGTCGTCTCGCCGATGACAACTCCGGTTCCGTGGTCAATGAAGAACCTTTCGCCTATCGTAGCGCCCGGATGGATATCGATGCCCGTCTTCGAATGGGCGAGTTCGCTCATCACACGAGGGATGATCGGCACTTTGAGACGGTAAAGCTCGTGGGCGAGACGGTGACCGGTCACAGCATACATCCCGGGATAGGCCATGACGACCTCCATTCGGCTTGTTGCCGCCGGATCGCCCTCGTACGCGGCCTGTGCATCCGTCTCCAGTATCCTGCGGACCTCAGGAAGCCTTTTGAGAAATGCATCCACCACCTGCGACGGATCTGCATCTGGAAGCAGATATTCTATCTCCTTTCGCAATGCTGTCGCAATTGCGTCAAGATCGGCAGTCTCCCCGCCACCAACCGGCCCATACAGGCACGGATGAAGGTAGGCAAAACTCCTCTTCAATATAACAGCTATTCTCTGCGGTAAAGTCATGGTGCGTATTATACCATCAATCTCCTGCAAAATTTCAGTGCATGTTGAGTCATGTGACTCAGGTGACAACCAAAAACCGCCGCCGCTAAAGTCATGACAAGATGCATGGTATTCCACAATCTACCGCCCCCACCCCCTCCGAGTCCTCACAGCATTCCTTACTTCCATTCAGATTATGCAAAAACCAAAGAGCTATTTAAGCCCTGCTGTGCAAACCAGTCGAAAACCCGTAGTATAGTCGCGGTTGGATGGCGCGTAGTTGCTTCGGAACGCTGGCCGACAATTGCTCGAAACCCTGGCACAGTCTCCACCTCGAAGCATGCGCCATTCCCCCATTTTGTTGCTCCATTGCCTGCCCTTGCCGCAAACTCCCATTGAGTTTCAGAAGGAAGGTCGAAATCGATGCCTGTCTTTTTGCGCAACAATCCAAGAAAGGAGGCGGGATTAGGATCGGCAGGCCAATCATATGCCGGGTTGCCTGTTGTCACGTTTGCCGCGCCAGTGCGAATTTCGTTGTAACATACGCTCTCAACCGGGCGCATTGCGCGGTCCTCTTGATTCTTATAATAGGATGGCGCCACACGGCCTGTCTGAACCAATCCCCATTGCAGCTGCGTCACCTCGAAGACCCCTATATAGTAGTTATTCTCAAGTGACACCGGATGCGTCGCCTCTCGAGCCGAAAGACGCTGTGTCTCAAACGTGGTCGATCCCATTGTCCATACGACATCCTTTGCCATTATCTTACGCATCACAATCTTTGTGGTGCGGAAATCATGGTTGGACAGAATCCCACCCGGCAGGAAGGATACATCAGGATAATATTTCTGGGAATTTGGAGAAGACGTATCGGATATGTCCACCACCATATAGTCCGGCGTGTTGTCAAGCGCCCATGCGGTAACGACTGCACGTGCACCATCATCCGCAACCTTAGCGTCACGAGTGAGGCAACAGACAAAATCCCTGCCATAATCAACCGGGACATCCGATTTATGCGCCTATGGCACATTTGAAACATCGATCCATCATTTATCGATCTGACTGGCATACCGCAATCTCCGTTGACAAGTGCATCCATTATTTCACCGGACCTTTGTGCAGAACCGGAAGAACCTTTTCCGCCCGTTCATCCAACGCAAAAACCGCGAATCCGTCCAAGCCCATATCGCGCATAGCCTTGATCTGCCGTGCCATTGTTACGGCATCCGAAGCATTGTCCCGCCAGCATGAAAGCCCCAACCCAGGGCGCAATTTCACTGGAGTTCCGCCGACTGCCATATTCTGGGAACGGACAAGTTTTTCGAAGAAAAGATCGGAACTTACGTAGTAATTCATCGGACACACAAAATCGAGATACCCCTTTTTGCACCAGTGAACCCAATCCTGCGCAACTGATTTTGCACCCGTGTCATATCCTTGAAAAACCGCGGCCGAAATCTCCACTCCCGGACATTCCATGCGAACGCGTTCAGATACGCTTCTCACCAGAACCGTTATGTTATCGCTGCGGAACTTTTGCCAGGCATCAAAAAGGATGCCATCGTTCCTCGCCACATCTTTTGGCCAGTTACCCACCTTCTGCCCGACCTTCTTTTCAAAACGCCCTTTACATCCCTTGCAGAAACAATGTTTCTCATCGGGATAACGAATATAGTCCATATGTATTCCGTCAGGACGCATCTTCGCCAGTTCCACAAAAGCATCAATTTCAATTTTCAGGTTCTTCGGATCTGATGGGCACATCCACATCTCACGCTGATTGCCACGTTCATCCACCTGAATTCGTCCTTCGTCCGAAAGGCGCTTGAAGAAACTCCTGTCAGACTTGAGTCCCCCTCGCCAGCAAACCTTCCATACGTGGCACTTCACACCATATTTTCTGCATGCATCCATGCATTCCTTGAAGGCATCGCCTCTTGTTGACACGGAAGTATGCACCGGCACTACAGACGAAGGATAGAACGCCACTCCTGCCCAGGCTAGATTTGGCAGGATTGTGTTGAATCCATTCTCCTTCAACAATCTGATGGATGAATCCCAGTCATATCCATCACCGAGACCGCGCTCAGAATGGCACCAGAACGCACGCCATTCACCCTTTTTTGAAGGCTGCGCCGCAACCCATTTCTCTTCTGCGCTTTTCTTCTCTTCAATTCTGCGGAGTGCGGAACCTACCGTATTTCCCCATCCGGGATACACCTGCAGCAGGATATTGGCTGCCTGGCGGATTGATTCCTCGCGACCGTATCTCCACACATGGGCCAGGAAGAAACCATTTTTGACCTTGACCGCTGTCTCCGATGACGATCGCCAATTGCGCCGTCTGTACCATTCTTCATCAACCCCCAAAAGCCTCCTTGTAGCGGCATCCAACGAATAACACGCGAAAACAACACCTCCTCCCGCTACAAAATCAGAAACAACCTTAAATGCATTGTTGGGCAATACTGGATTGTAGGGGAGCACAAGAAGTCGCACACCTTGCAGGTCTCCAGATTCAAGTTCCTGGTCCGACACTTCCATGACAGACATTCCCACAGTCTCAAATGCATTGGCCGTATTTGCCGAGAACTTTCCAAAGTTAAGTTTCTCCAAAGGATGCCTTTCCGCCATCATGCAGGTATCACCTCGAACAACACATATCTGCGGCGCCTCGAAATCCATGAATCTAAGATTGGCTATCCCTATATCAACCTTGGATCTGCCACTCCGCAAACCGCTTATCCGCATGGCGCATATATTTTTCCACCCTGCTACATTCCCCTCTGTTCCGGTGAACGAACTCTTCTTGAGCGCTATCCGCCGCCACCTTGACTCCTCTTCCGCCACAAACCGGGCATAATACCATCCATCACCACTCTTGAGGTATAAAGTGAATGACGAGACCTGCGAAACATCTGAACAGTAGAAGTCAAACTCTATGCCACATTGCCGCCTCATGTCCATGGTGACATCAAAATCCCAACTTGCTTTCGGCACTTTGAGACTGGATAAATCAGCATTCATTGTGAAACGGCCTGGAGAGACAAGCTTTGCCGGCCTATTATCTCCCATTGGATGTACGTGCGCTTCTGTGAGCTGTTGCCACCCTGATACACTTTCTGCATATCCAGAAGAAGTCCAACTCAACCCTATCGCCATCAATATCTCCAACGATATTACATAAAGACATCTCACAGCAGAAGCCGGAATTTCCATACAGCACAAAAAGCCACGACTCTTCGTCGCCCTATCGCATTCTGCAAAATCTTTTTTGTGTTTTGCCATCTTTCAATTCTCGCTAATTGCCTGATCTCTCAATGATTGGAAAAGTGCACATTTCCGTTCACGTCGCAAATGCGACACGATCCATCTCCTCCTTAAGAAAAGAAACACGTGAAATATAACATTTGTATTTTTTTTTTGTCAAATGTTTTTAGTAGTTTTATGCAATCAAAGCTCATTGAAATTTGGGAAGGCAAAAATAAACGGGCAGTAGGAAAACTCTCCCCTTGCCCGTTCTCTCAGGACTATTTTCAGGGCCCCCACAAGAATCAAAGCCGTCAATCAGACTCATTTGAGAGCCCCTTGTTACTCCCTTAACTGGGACTCTTTTGAAGGGCCTGTCCCTCCAAGAATCAAGAGAAAGTATTCAATTAATCAAACATTTACTGCTTCTTTTCAACTTATCTCACTTTTTCGAAGGGTGTGTCCCTTGATTTTTCCTATTATAATAAGTCATGCCAAAAGTATACCAAAAACGGTATAGTTTTGCCACAACAATCCAACACGACAATCCTATTTTCGCCAGTCAAATCAATTCTCAACCAACTATCAAATGACGATAAAACCACTCGAAATCTTGCCGCCGATGGGGACAGCAGGAAACAGGAACAGGTTTCAAAATAGGCAAAGATAAGGCCTTAATCAAAACTCTTCTGAAGGGTCTGTCCCTTCAAGAATCAACAGAAATCATCCAATTAATCAAATATCCACCCCATCTTTTAACTTATCTCACTTTTTCCAAAGGGTGTGACCCCAGATTTTCCCACCAAA
>JAFXEA010000110.1 GCA_017521065.1 Kiritimatiellia bacterium
CTCGATCTTGAGTGTGACCGTCATGCCAACGTCAGCTCTTGATGATGAGAGCCATGAACGTAAGTTCCGTGTCGCCGGTGTTCACCAGGCCATGCGACGAACCGTCAGGCGTCCAGGTGACGTCGCCTGTCTTGACCATGCGCTTCACTCCATTGTCATCATACTCGCCTTCACCGGAGAGGATGTAGTACACCTCGCTGTCGCCAACGTGCTGATGATACGGAACCGCGGCCTTCGGCGGCACGATCACGCGTGCATAGAGACCGAGCTTGTCGCCGTATTCGGCTGGCCCGATAAGTTTCTCAAGCGTAAAATCGCCCATCTTGACTACTTCCATTTTCTTTATCCTTTCTTTTGTTGGTGAAATCCTGACTATTACGGCATCTGTCCGACTTTTCTCGTGTACGTACCGGAGCCGAGCGTTTCGCTCTTGCCTCCGGGAAGAGTGACAGTTGCCGTGGTGTTCGGCGGAATCGTGAAATTCCAAGTCCACGAACCGTCCTTGCCGTAGCTCCAAGCCGAGCGGATCATGCCGTACGGCGAATCGAACGAAGCGTCAACGTTGCCGATGCGACGGTCAGGGATCGGAGCAAGAACAAACTCCTTGAACCCCTTTCCTGAAGCTCCCTCGCGGATTCCAGCCATCGTTCCGTACATCCATGAAAGAACTGCTCCATACGCATAGTGGTTGAAACTGTTCATGCCGACAGGACCGAATCCCGTTGCCTTGACGTAGCTGTTCCACCGCTCCCAGATCGTCGTGGCGCCCTGATCCACCGAATAGAGCCAACTCGGGTTCTTGTGCTGAAGAAGAAGCGTATATGCGACATCGGGAGCGCCAGCGTCATACGTGAGCGTATCCATCAGTATGGACGTGCCGAGGAAGCCCGTCTGGAGACAGTCCCCATGATCCTTGATGTTCTTCAGAAGTCCAGCCTTTGTGGCTGCAATGGCATCTGGCCTGTCGAGAATGCCGAGCTTTAGCGCAAAAAGCGCAGGGGTCTGCAGTCCGCGCAGGAACTGCGGAAGCATGCCGTCCTTCTGCAGGAACTCCTTACGCACATACGCAAGGGCCTCATTTGCCATTGCATCATACCTTGCGGCCTCGAATCTCCTACCGAGCGCCGTTGCCATCTCCGACATCATGCGCGCATCCCAGAGCCAGTAGCATCCGCCAAGATACTTCCAGTACTGGCGAGATAGGCGCACAGCATCCTTCTTGGCATTACCCTTCAGCCCACGTCCGTCTGCCTTGCCGCTGTTCGTTTCATAGGCTTCATACGAAAGCCAGTCGGCCCACTGGTGACGCTGGCACGACTCTGCGTTTGTGTAGCGCACACGGGACACCGCATCGACAAATCTGACCATGGCATCCCAGTTTTCATTGAGTATGGTCTTGTCGCCATAGCGCCGCCACATTGTGTACGGCACGATCACACCGGCGTCTGCCCATCCGAGCTCATGCAGAAGAGCTCCGTACTGCGCAAGCGGAGCAACCCCAGGGAACGATCCTTCCTTATGCTGACTGTCGCGCATGTCGCGCATCCATTTCGAAAGGAATCCGTAAACATCGGCATTGCATGATGCCGCCGCGCAGAACACCTGCGTATCCGCCGCCCAGCCAAGGCGTTCATTGCGCTGAGGACAGTCCGTGGGAACTGAAAGGTAATTCGAGTACTGTCCCCAGAGGACGTTGGAGATCAACTTGTTCACATCGGTTACACCAGTCGTCAGACGTCCTCGCTCAAGCGATTTCGAAATCGACGTGACAGGCACCGATTCAAGCTTGAGTATAGTGATGGGAGCCGTAGCCTCAATCGACGCATACCGATAGCCGAAGAACGAGAACCTTGGCATATACGTTTCCTCGCCCTTGCCGGACGCAATGTATATCGCCTTTGCGCCGGTGTGGGTAATGGCACGGAGATTCTGACGGTAGATGCTGCCTTCCGGGCCGTCGTTGCCGCGGCTCTTTAGGCCGTACTCGTCATTGAGCATTTCGGCAGGGAGAAACGTGACAGAAGTTCCAGCCTGAGCCTTGAGGACAAACTTCGGCACCCCGGACGAGTTCTGGGCGAAATCGACGACCAGCCTCTCTCCCGGATTCAGCTTGATGGCCTCACCCTTTGTATAGCTGCGGAGCTTCACCACACGTCCAAAGCGGTTGGTGTCCGCCCCTTCTACATCCTTCCAGACATACGCTTCGGCAGGCAAGAGGGAAAGGTCTTCACGCAGGCAGACCGTCGGACCTTCCATCGGAAGGACCGTCCCCTTGAACTCCGAAACCGTCTTCACCGGCTTGAATCCGCCACCAGTAGCGGTCTTCTTCCAGCAGTCCGTCACACGCGCATCATACTCTTCCCCCTCGAAGATTGAAGCGCGCTTAACGCGTCCGGCAATTGCGCCAGACCATGTGGTGTCGGTTCCGAAACGCTTCTCCGTACCGTCAGCATAACGCACGACAAGCTGGGCGCGAAACGCGGACTCGTGTCCACGATATCTAACGATCTTGTCGCGCCACCATCCGGAGGAAACCTCCGCCGAAAACACATCCGCCCCCTTTCCGGAAAGAAGCGGCGTCACATCGTATGTGAACGCATGACGGGTCTTGAGAACATGCGTAAAGCCGGGCTTGAGGAAATCGTCACCGACACGTACACCGTTTACGTAAGCTTCGAACACGCCTTGACCGGTGACAGTCCACATCGC
>JAFXEA010000111.1 GCA_017521065.1 Kiritimatiellia bacterium
CATCTCTTTGTCGCATTCCATCACTATCCGATTGTATCCTCCTTCGGGCGGAACGCTTATCACCCGTCCTTTCATCCGTATCGCTCTGCCGTGGTATTTAGTCTGGAACGCCGGCTCTCCCGCCTCGGTCATGGTTAGATTTCGCACGGTGACGTCTACCGGAGGTTCATCGGAGCGTTTCTGCCCGGTATCATTGAACGGTCTCCATATTCCCCGTGAGAGATTGAGACGGTACAGATCCGTTTCCGGTCGTCCCGCGACTTCGACAAAGTCTCCGTATTTCGGTGGATTGCCGTCCATCAGATCCACGCGGACTATGGAATCGTCGGCGGTACGAAGCAGTATCCTGTCTCCATTCCAGACAGCGATGACTTCCCCGGTTGTACGCCTCCTTCCGACGGTGTTCAGATTCGGCAGTGCGGAGTGAGATATTTCATTTAAGTCTGGAATGTCGAACGGGTTCGTCGGAGCCGGTTTTGTGACGATGAAATCGCTCCATCCCGTTGCGTATATCGTATTCCCGATCATTCTTCTCATTCCGCGATTGCGTGTGTATATGCCGACTGCTGTCGCTTCCGAACCGATAAGTCTCTGAATGTCATCCTCTTTGTCATGATTGTCCATCAGACATACAAATATGCTTTCCTGACCGTGTTGCAGTTGAATGTAATCCCAGGCTCTGTCGATCTCATCGCGGAATGCATCGCGTACCGTTCCCTTTACTTTCACCAGCCGGTTGTCGTATTTCCCGTTGCGAATATCGGTCCAGTCGATGTCGACCGGGGGTGACTGTGGCTTGTGTGAAATGATTTCAATCCGTTCAATCTCCGCATATATGAAATTTGTCTGCAGTTGCCGCTGTGTGCGTCCCTGCGCTCTTATTATGTCGCCTTGTCTTATCTGAGGGAAACGGCGTTGCTGATTTCGCTTGAATAACGTGCTGCCGCTTGAGTCCTCCGCTACAAATGCCTGGGTCGATGTCTTTACCGGGGAGGTTACTGTCGCGGTGATGTCGAACGATACGCCCGCTTCGGCAATGCCGTCGGTCATTTGGGCGAGTGTGGCTACGGTTCGGATTACCGCGCCGGTTTCTGTTGGGGCATGAGAGGCTGCCGACGCTGGAGTCGGCATAGAAGCGAACATTTGAAAAATGACAGCGATTAATAACATTTGCAGGATAGTTTATCATATCTTAACTATATGTATGTAGCCCCCTATAATTGGGGGGTGTTCAATAGGCGTGCGAAGTAGTATATTGAGAGACGTTTTTAAGAAGCATTAAATTAAGGAGGATTGACTTATGAGGGTAAAAAACATATTTAACGGGGGTATGGCGTTTTGTGCTGTTCTGACTTGTTTGATATGGTGCAATGAGTGCGCAGCAAGGGAACTGTCCACAAATGAACTGGCGGCGCTTGTCGCTGCGGATCTTTCGCATTCGGTACGTCCCGGCGGCGGGGTGGACGATAAGGTTTTCTGGAACAAGAACAGCTTGAATTTCATGTATCCTCCGGCCTTCGATTTTGCTTTCGTGGAGGGTGCTAAGACGTACAGGTTTACAGTGACCGATGGTAATCTCGATGAACATGTGTTTATAGCCGCGCAGCCGAGTTCGGATCTCTCGCCGGTGTGGAGCGCCGTTCCTGTCGGATATGTGCGCGTGCGCGTTGAGGGGCTGAACGCTAAAGAGGAGGTTGTCGGGCTCGCCGGAAAGCGGCGCTTCTGGAAGAGTGCACCCTATGAGCCTGGCTCCTATCCTCCGAAACCCTATTCGTATAAGGAGTGTATAACCCGTTATTACAAGACCCTTTTTGCGCACACGAACACGCAGCATTTTCTTAAGTTCGGCCGTCCCGACGGATATACGGATCTGCTCAACATCTATCCTGCAAAGATGAATTCGGCGCTGATCCGCGGCATGATCCGGTTCGCGAAGATCGATCCCTCGCACAGGGATGGCGCCATGAAGGTGGCCCGCAACGCCGCTGACTATACGCTCTCCATATCCCAGTCTGCAGATGCGCCTCTTGCCTATTTCCCTCCTACATACTTCAAGATGGAAGGGCAGAAGAGCAATTTCGCTTCGGTGAAGTATGCCGGACAGAATATGCTCACGTATCCGGCCTCAATGGCTATGGCGTATCTTGATCTTTACGCAGCCGTCGGTGACGGGAAGTATCTCGATGCCGCCGTGAACATCGCGAAGACTTATGAAAAGCTTCAGCTGGAAAACGGCACATGGTACATAAAGATGTGGGAGAAAGACGGCAGACCGGTCATCGAGGGCGACGGGAATAATCCAGTCAAACTCATTCCGACGGGAATCTGCCGTTTTATGGAGCGGCTTTCGCGTGAAGCCAAGGATAATCGATGGCGGAACATTGCAGATAAGGCATTCGGATATATTGAGGCGGGCCCTCTTAAAACATATGATTTCGCTCCTCAGTTCGAAGATACAATACCTTCTGCCCACCACCGGGATCTTACATCGGCGATGCCTTTGGAAATTGCAAGATATCTCTTGAAGCGCTTTCCCGACAATCCCGCCCGAAGAGCTGAGGCCCGCGAACTGATTCGATGGGTTGAGGATCAGTTTGTGTGTTGGCGCAAGCCGTGCCGTGCGGACGGCAGAGGCATTATCAGTGAACCCTGGCATGGGTTCAATCCTGTGTGGAGTCCCGTGTGCCCGATGGACGATATGAGTTATAAACACTACAGAAACTGGGAGGACTCATTTGATGAATGGATAGATGTTCCCGGAGTTCGTGAAAAATACCGTTGGCAGGTGATGATCAACAGTCTGGTGACCTCGACGGCCTGTGCCTATCTTGACCTGTATAAGCTCGAAGGGGACAAGTTATCGTTGGCGAAGGCGAAAACCTTGGGCGATTCCATTGTCAAGGTTCAGGCGATGGGCCCGGACGGCGAGATAGCGACGCACTGGGTGATGAGGGATGTTCTGAAAGGTGTTCACTGCACCGAAAACTGGACCAACTGCGGTGTTGGAGCCGCTATAGGTTTAGAGGAACTCGCACAGAAGCTTGAAGAGAATCTCTGAGTGCGAAATGTTATGCGAGACGGCATGAGCAAAATCAGATCTTTTGCGGTTGGGACAATCGTAGCGCTATCGCTTGTCCTGACGGGTTGGTTCGGACGTGAAGCGGTTGGCTTCAAGGAGGTAAAGGAGGCTCCGCGACCGCCGGAGCCGCCGTCCGTAGCGGTCGTCACCGTCACCAATGCGCTCTTCAATCCCTCGGCGGTTATGCCGCATGTGCGTTGTTGAGTGGGTTTTTGGCGGCTACGCCAAGATCAGTCGTACAAACAGAAAGAAAGGAGAGTCTATGAGAGTTAGATGTTTTGCCACATCTGTGGCGTTGACGGTAACCACAGCGGTTGGTGCCGTAGCATATGGCTCTGAAATCACCGCTACGGGTGATCCCGTTGCCGTTGATCTTCGAACCGCCGGTGTCATGGGGGTCGTCGACACCGCAAAAATCAGATTTAGTCCTAAATGGATTGATGCCAACGCTTCCGTGAGAATCGAGGCGGTGAGCGGTGGAGTTACCAATGTGATAAAAACGGGCGGCTCTGGCGAGGAGGGGCTTCTTTCCTGGTCTTGTCCCGAAGGCGGCGGACCTGTCTATAAACTTTTGATGTGGACGCTCAGCGACGGCACCGTGATCGGCGAGCCGCTGACGAGAACCGTTTCTTTCGGTATCGAGTCTGAAGGGAAAATCGCTGCTGTCGACACCTGTGCGGATTCCCTTAAGACGGCTGTGGCGTCCGGCGGCAAGGTGATGCTTGCCTATTCAACCGCCTGGAAGGAAGATACGTCATCTGTCGAAATAGGGGCGATACAGCTTTCCGGCAAAAGTGGCCCGGAGATCGGTACCAATGTCGTTTTCTCCGCTCTCGCAGACGCCGAAGGTTTGACTGAACTGTGCGGTATCGGGCCTGGATATTGGAAGCTGGTTTGTCTGGCGAAGGATTCGTCAGGTGAGACGCTTCTTGAATATCAGACAGACGTGTTTAAGCGCAGGTGCGGTTTTATGTTGCGCATACGGTAAACAATCAAAAAGGAATCGAAAGGAACAACCTCATGAATACTTCAGCAAAAAGTGTACTGTTCTCCATCGCGGCCGGCCTTGTGCTGTCCGCCTCCGCCGCCGCTACGATATCCGTCGATGCGGTCAATCAAAGATGGCCGTGGAACAACCTGGTGGATGTCGATTTCACGATATCGGGCAGCGAGTCGAGTATGGCCTACCGGATTGAACTTTCCGCGACCTACAACAATGGGGCGAACAAGGTGTACGCAAATTCTTACCTGACCGAGCCGGTTGTGGAGGGAGACGGACAGAAGCGTGTCACCTGGAATCTTGGTGATGACTGCCCCGAGCTCAAGAGCGACGATTTTACGGTGTCCGTGACGGCTACGCCGCTGACTGACAATACAATTCCCGTTTATATGGTTATCGATCTTTCATCGGGCCCGCAGTCGAAAAAATACCCTGTCCGATACACGACGAAAGCACCTGACTTGAGTGACGACAAGTGCCGTACCACGGAGATGTGGCTTCGCCGCATAAAGGCTGGCACCGAATTCACCATGGGAGGCACGTTAGCAGGAGTTACCACACTTCCTTCGTCAAAGCAAATGAAGTTGACCCAAGACTTCTATATGGCCATATTCGAGACTACGCAGCAGCAATGGGCGATGGTGTATAATAATGAATGGCCGTCATTTTATTCAAATGAAACATATCGTGCCACCCGCCCGGTCGAGAGTATTACCAAAGGCACAGTTCGTGGCAGGCTTTATTATTGCCCATGGCCTCAAAATAGTGAAGCCAATCCAGGAACATTCGTGAAGAAAATGCAAGACCGTACAGGATTGGCGACATTTGATCTGCCGACTGCCGCGCAATGGGAGTATGCGGCTCTCGGTGGTGCTGCTTCCGGTTCGTATGGTAGTTATAACCTTTCAGGAGGAATTTCACAGAGTACGATGATAAATTTTGCCCGTTGCACACAGAATGGTGGTGGAATGGCAGATGGTGACATAGGAATATCGGAAATAAATGGAGATAAAACCGGGACTATGACGGTTGGGCATTACAAGCCTAACGATTATGGGCTTTATGACATGTTGGGGAATGTCTCCGAGATGGTTCTTGACCGCTATTCAAGTAATTGGCCGGATAATGTGCCGGAAAGCGATTATAAGGGGCCTGAAGCGGGGTATGATAATACGACAAAGGGAACGCCGTATAGCAACGGTGCTAGTTATCAGACTCTTCGTTATCATAATAAGTTGGGTGATACGTCTTCCGATAAGTCTGTCGGTGCTCGTTTCTGCGTTACGCTTGATTGAAGAAGATGTGCTTTAAATGATGCGCTTTGGTGTTTTTGCGGTCATATTCAATACCGCCGTTTTTTCGGGTGTCTTCGCTGCGGTGGAGCCGGGCGAGAACCTTCTTCTGAACGGTGCGTTGGAGGCTGATCAGGTCGAATGGCCGTCAGGATGGCGCAAAAACCGCGTCGAAGCGCTCACATACCGTCCTTCCGGGGGGCCGGAAGGACGAGGATGCGTGTCATTCTGGTCAAAGTCATGTGACGATGTCGCTGGTGAAATCGGCACATGGCAGTCTGGCTATCGTCTCTACGCAGGCGCTAAATACAAGATGTCTGCACTTGTACGTACAAGCGGCTTTTCCGGCATTCAGGGTGGTATCGTAGCGGTCAACGAGCGTAGCAAGGAAAATGCTGGCATTGTGAGTGTCCCTTCGGACACGAACGGTAAATGGGTGCGGTTGGAGCGTGTGTTTTCTGCTCCGGGGAAGCCGGGCGATACATACACGATTGTGGCGAAGGCGGAGCGCTTTCAAGGCGAATTCGACGTTACCGATATCCGGCTTGAAGCAGTCGATTCTGTGGCGCTGGAAAAAACGGAGCGTCTGGCCGTTTTGTCGGCGCAACATGAATTGAAGGTGCTCCCTTTCTCGCCCGTCCTTGCGCGCATTCCTCGGCATTCCCCCAGAGTGGAGTTCCGTGCGTTCGGCAGTTTACCTAAAGGTGTTAATGCTGAAGACTGCGAGGTGGTGTTGCAGAGGGATGGATGCGGTGATGTTACTCGCGTTCCGCTTGATATGAAGAAAGAGATGTTTCTCGATGTCCCGTGTTCATCGTCGGTGACGCAAGGATGGTTTACGGTTTCCATTGCGCAGCGCAACGGCAAAAAACTGTTCTCCGAACGCTGGAGATACAGGCTTCGCGATGTTCCGCGCCATCTTGATGAAGGCAGAAAACTCAACAATCTATGCTATGAGCTTGTGCGCTCTGAGTATCCCGTGCGCAGCGGTAGGGCGATATACCGTTTCCCGATGTGTCGTGACGGGTGGGTGTTCATCAAGGCCGGCTCCGGCGGCGGAGATGTCGCCGTTCGTCTCGATGGCGGCAAAACCGTAATCGATCCTTCTGTGCCGCACGGAGAGACATTCCGTTATCTTGAGGAAGGATGGCATTCAATCGAGGTGACTGGGGCTGTATCGCGCTTGACCGATATCGTTGTGCGCAGGATAGTTGAGATTTTCAATTATAGTCCGTGCACTATGCCCGCTGTCAGGGAGAATGGCGCCTATGACTGGGATTTCTGTGAGAAGTATGTATTCCCGGCGATGACGACGGCTAACGGTGGCGGAATGTCAGGAGAGTGGTTCAAGGAATTCCGCGAACGCGGTTTTCATCGCCTGGGGAGCATTGGAACTGTAGGCGCACCGGCCGGTCTGCTTGTCAAGAAGCTTACGGAAGCGGAGTCTTTTGCTCGAAAAGGTTATGACGGGGTTACCTGTGACGAATTGAATTTTGCTCTGGCAAAGGACGTTTGCGAATTTGCCAAGGGTTTGGGGGAGTATGAAAAGAAGCGTATGCCCCGACACAATATCTATGCTTGGGTTTATGGAAAGCCCGTGACGCCCGGAATCGATGAGATGTTTTTTGCCAATTGCGTCAATGCCGGTCTGGGTGGCGGACGGGTGCTGTATGAGTTCTACTGCCGCACGTGGCCGCAAGAAAGCGAAGCGCTGTCGTTTTTCAGGACGCGCCTTGTCGACGGTATCAGGAGATATCGGCAGATTTATCCGATATCCCCGGCTTCAACCGGGGTAATACTGGGTAATTTTAATCTTGCGCCTGTCATCTCCATCCACCATCATCCCGAGGTCTGCTTCAAGCGGCATCTCGATCTTCAGGTGCAGATGATTGCGACTGACCCGGCACTTGAAGGAATAGGTACTGTAGGCTATTGGGGCAGCGGCAAGGCAGACGAGGAGATTAACCGTTGGAGTTTTGCCTTGATGCGGCATTACGTTGTGGAGGGCAGAACTGATCTGCTTTCGGACAGACTCGGATTTTCTTATCGTCCGAACCATATTCTCAACGGAGATTTCCGGGGGAGGTTGGATCCGTGGAAATGCAAAGGCGGCGTGAAAGTCGATAACATAAAGGATTTCGTAAAAACGTGTCAGAACCGTTGGGGCGGGAGCGTGGAGGATTATTTTGCGGCGTTCCCTGCCAGGACGAAATCGGTTGCTGCACTCAGTCAGACGGCAAAGGGGCTTGTTCCGGGACGCATGTACAAACTGCACTACATGACGTTTGATGTCAAGGACGTGCGGGCGAAGAAATTCAATCCGCGGAAGTTCGGCGTTGCCGCATCTGTCGGCGATGGGGCTGTCGTTGATCCGGCGCTTACTTGGACGCATGTAGATAAACGTGAAAAGGGGATGTATGCGCATAACAACAACTGTGCAAGGGTGAATCTCGGTCAGATTGTATTCACCGCCACCAAGCCTGAGACGGAAATCGTTTTCAGCAATGAGTCTGCCGCTCCCGGCGAGGAACTTGGCATCAACTACATTTCTTTATTGCCATATTACCCCGGGCAATAGGTGTGGATTCGGCGGGGATTCGGCGGGGAGGGAACCTGGGCGGGGTGATATTTCGGGGTGTTTTCTGGCGGATTTTGGAAGATAGCGGGATTTTGGGGTGATGAGAATTGGCCCACACCGTGTTCTCAACAGAGGTGGTGGGGTGAACGCGCGAGCCGCGCGTTCTACTGTGGGTGCGGGAGAAATGGTTAGTAAAGGGTCTGCAGGGAGGGACTCCGGGCGCGGTTGATTCCGCGCCTTAAATGGCTGTCATATGGGTGAAATCGCCCCACGACCATGCGCGACCGGCCGCTAAACGCATGTGCCGTCTTCGGTTTTCTGCGCTTCTATTTTGCGCCAGGCGCCAGGCGTCAGCCCCATTTCGCGCCGGAAGACGTTTGCAAGATAGGCGGCGTTGCAGAATCCCGTCAGTCTGGCGACCCCGGCAAGAGGGGTGTCGCTGTTCCGGAGAATCAGTTTGGCCTGCGCAAGGCGTTGGCGCAAGATCTCTCGTCCGACTGAAACCCCGAGCTCGCGCGCGAAGAGACGATCGAGCTTCAGTCGCGAAATCCCGACGCTTTCTGCAAGCTGCGGCGCGCCGATGGGCTCGGAGATATGGCGTTCGATAAATGCCATGGCTGCACGAAGCTGAGGGTTTTTCACGGCAACGGTATTTGTCGATCTGCGCAAGGTGATACCTTGCGGAGGGATGAGAATCGGGTTTTCCGGCGCCGATCCGCCGTCCATCAGCCGGGAGAGCAGTGCGGCACCTGCATATCCGATCCGTTCCTGGTTGTGGTTGACTGATGAGATGGGCGTCACCTGGTTTTCGCAGATGATCGGGTTGTTGTCGACTCCAAGGACCGCGACTTCGTCCGGCACATCAAATCCGCGTTCGCGGCAGATTGCCATTACACGGCTGGCGTCATAGTCGGAGTAGGAAAACACGCCAAGCGGTTTCGGGGCTTCGCTTATGCGCTCACCAAGCCAACGGGAGAGATCGGACCATCCCCTGCCTGTTTTTGACTGTGCATGCTCCGACCATACGAAACGCAGCGGGGATGGCGACTTCTTGCTGAATGAAAGGTAATGTTCGGCAAATGCGGAGAACCTCAATTGCTGGATGCGTCCCCAGTAGGACGAGAACCACGCAGCATTCGTGAATTTTCGTTCCGCAAAATGCTCGGCCGCCAATCTCCCGATCAGAGGGTCGTCGCCGCAGACCGTCGGGATGTGGCCGCCGGTGAATTGCCCTGAAACATTCACGACCGGAATGTCCGCATCGCGGAGCTTTCGCACGAATGCGGCAAGCTTGCGCGCGTCCTTCTTCATCATGACGATCGCTCCGTCGCCATGCCAGCCGAGAGGTGGGCGTGAAAGCTCGCTTTCAAGTATAAGTGTCCATGCGTGCTGCCTTGCATAGCGGGCAATTCCATTGAGTCGCGTCTGTTGCGCCGGTGAAATCAAGACAAGAACACATTTTGGTTTCATGTTACGGGATTGTATCAGAAGTGATTGGATCATGCAATGTCGTGCAGAAAATATTACAATAATTTTATGATGTAATCGATGGTGCAAGTCTTATATAATGTTGCACGTGTCGCCGATGGTACATGGTTGCCATTTGTGTCACCGAGGAATTAAGTTAAGAAAGGAGACTGGAAGATGAGTGTTTCAAGAAGGACCTTTTTGGGTGGGGCGACATTGGCCGCCGCCGGCCTGACAGCAGAGAGATCCGGAGCCGCCGTGAGGGCAGGGTCGGGAAGGGTCAAGTTCTGCGTGTTTTCCGACATCCATTACACCCCCGGCTATTTCACGAATTCCACGAAGGAGTGGCTTGGCCGCATCATAGATC
>JAFXEA010000112.1 GCA_017521065.1 Kiritimatiellia bacterium
CATCTGCTGTAAGCTTTTCGTAAAGCGGTTTCGGAGATTTACCGTCGATATCCTTCTCCTTCTTGCTCAACGTAACGCGCATTGTGTACACGAAGAAGCCCTTCTTCGCAAGCTCCTGAAAGAACTTGTGCTTGGTGAGGCTCTTCACGGCATCCTCCGCCGGAGTTCCCTTTCCGACTGCTACCACAAAAATCGGGGCGTCATACTTCACCGCCTCCTTAGTGGCAGCCTTCAGCGACGTAAAATACTTCGCCGAGGACGGCATCTTCTTTTTGGGTTTCTCCGCATCCTGGGCAAAAGCCGGAGCCACGGCCAACGCCGCCGCCATAATTCCTAACAGAACTCTCTTCATCTCATTCCTTTCCTGCAAGATGACACGCCATCACAGGCAATGCCGGATCGCGCGCACCCGCCGTTACTATCGCGCCGAACGCCGACGCCTGCGCCCTCAGAAACCCTTCGGCCTCTTCAGGTGTTTTTACAAAAATCGAACCTGCAACCTTCTCTGCCAATACGTCAGAGTTCACGCTGCGGTCAGCGGTGCCGCCCGCATCATACACGGGCAGAAGCACAAGCCTGTCCTGAGGACGAAGCACCTCACTGAACATTTCCGCAAGCGCATCCATCATCTTGCGGAGCGGGCCATATCCGTGAGGTCTCCACAGCACCGCAACGCCTTTTCCGTGCCGCTCCTGCAAAGTCGATATCATCGCGTGCAGCTTCTCCGGATTGTGCGCATAGTCGTCATACACCTCCGCACCGGCGCAATGTCCAACAAGCTGCATCCTGCGCTCAACTCCCGGAAAATCAAGAAGAGCAGCCCGCGCCTTCGTCTCATCAGCACCAAGAGCCACAGCCATGGCAAGCGCCAATCCTGCATTCTGACGGTTGTGTGCACCGGGAAGCGACGAATCCGCGTCATAGCGACCGCTGCGGCCATCGATGACGGGGCCCTTCACATCCTTGATGAACGAATCAAAAACCGAATCCATCTCCTCTTTGGAATAATGGTCGGAACTGGAGTTCGTGATCACGGCGGCGAACGGACTGAATGCCGTCAACGATTTGTCCGACTCGTCCACCTCTGCAACGGCGTATTCGCCCTTCCCGGAAATGGCGGAGCCGTTCCATCCGACGACAGCGGCGCCGTTCACCGCGAACGGATCCATCCCGCAGGATTTCAGGACATGCGCAAGCATGGCGGTAACGGTGGATTTCCCGCACGTCCCGGCGACTGCGACAAGCTTGAACGGCGACAGGGCGTCCGCAAGCGCCGCCGCCCTGTGAACAACCGGGATTCCGAATTCACGCGCCTTGGCCAATCCTGGATTATCCTCCTCTATGGCCGTTGATACGACCACACGCTCAACAGAAGGATCAACCCCACTCCCGTCATCGGGGAATATCTTCACGCCAAGTGCCATGAGCCGTGCGAGACTCGGCGGCCAGAAGGCGCGTTCCGTTGAACCAACAAGCCTATCTGCACCAGAAACGGCATGCCCCAGCGAGACGAGCGCCTCTGCAAGCGCACTCATCCCCACTCCGCCTATTCCGATCAGATGCGTCATTTCCGGTTACTTGCCGAATCCCTTGAAAAGGTTCTTCACGCCTTCCGCCGCTTTCTTGGTCGTATCGCCAACAGCGTCAATCGTCCCCTTTGCGGCATCACCCACGACATCTGCGGCATCCTTCGCAACACCACCTACAACATCCGCCGTTTTCTTCGCCGCATCAGATGCTCCAGCTGAAACGTCTTTCGATGCGCCAAGTACACCAGACAACGACTCACCGGCCTTGCCGGAAACACCTTCCAGTGTTTTCGTCAGATCTGTTGCGCCCGTGTCGATAAGACCTGAAAGATCCTTAGCACCGTCGCCGAGCAGACCGCCAAGAGCACCAAGCCCATCACCGATGGATGCCATGGACTTCATGACCGCGTCCGAAATTTGAGTGAAAGCCTCCTCAAACGAAGCACCGTTGGATTTTTTACCGATGTCCTTCAAGTCTATCGTCGGCAACATCAGAGGCGGCATCATATCGGACTTCATGAGCTTCACCTTTGTACCCGCAACACGTAGATGCTCTATTATGACCTTTTTCTTGGAAGAGTCCGGTTCTTCTTTTGCATCTTTGGGCTCAGTCTTCTCATCCTTCGGACCCATAGCCTTTTCAACATTCGCAAGAATCACATCAAAGTTGTTCTTGCCGTCATTCGAATAGTAGCTTACGAAGGCATCTTCAATCGCAACCTCCCGCACAAGAATCGTATCGGAGAAAAGAGACCCCACAGATACCTCTACATTGAAACCAGACAGCGAAAACGCAGCGGCCTCGCCAAAGCCTTCCGGATTGGACAGCTTAATTCCGCTTATAACAAGAGACCCAGAATACGGATTGAGATGGAACCGGTCGATACGGAAATCCGTACCGGTATATCCCGGAACAACCTTGACTGCAACACCGGTTGCAACTGGGCTTATCCACAACGGCAAGGTTGCTACAAGCAAAACAGCGAAAAACAGCAATCCAACAATTCCCCACAATGCAAACCTGATCAGTTTGCCCATGAAGCCACGTTTCTTGTTTGAGTTTTCCATAACAACACTCCTTTTTTGCTGAAAGACAGGGCTATATGATATCATATTCGCCATGATTGCGCCGTGATTGTTGTGTAAAATGTAGTGCGCTTCCCAAACCACCAAGTTATCTACCGAGTGTTTTTTCTATTTAGAAGCAGTTGCAAAACCTCCATACTGGGAGAACGGGCATCCTGCCCGTTCAAAATATCAACGGGCGAGACGCCCGTTGTCCCAGTTAAGTGGAAACGATCCTCTGAACATGGGAGGTTTTGCAACTGCCTCTTTATTGTGTTGGCCAGACATAATGAGTATATGCACATTTGATTACCCCCTCCCACGCAAATATGGCTTTTTGCCACATCTACACTTATTATCCTTATTATCTATGACCGCCGCAATAATAAACCAGGCAGAAGGCTGATAAGCCACATCCTTCTCGGACCAAACTGCGAACCTTCTTGAGAAGTACCCTGAAATCTTTTCAACATTCCAAAATCACCCCTTCCATCCCATCACGTAAAGATACGACACAAAAAATCTTCCGACCCAAATCAGATTTCGTCCGCACCTAAATCTTGACTTGGAAACCACGTTGTGCTATCCTTATCGGCTGTTGGGGGATGCTGAGCTGCGGCAGTGGGCCGTGAGCCATGCTCCTGCGATCCCTTGACAGGAGGTGAAGAATGGCAAAGAGAAAACCAGATTGCGGAATCGGCGGCAAGGCATCATCCATGATGCCGACAGCTGTGCCGTCGAC